>CAYQZZ010000005.1:0-57899 GCA_964422155.1 uncultured Dehalococcoidaceae bacterium
GTCGATGCCCTTTTACGCGGCATACCTCCCGGCACTGAGGTACGCTGGATGGACGAACAGGGCGAGGTGAGAATTGAAAAAGTCCAGACGGAAAGAGTCAAAACCGCAAAGAGTAAGAGAACCGCGAAGGAAGCTAAAGCCACCAGGCTCTATCTCTTCGGGGTGAACCGGTCGAGGCTGCTGCAGATAGGCCGCGAGATGCATATCGACCTGGATATCGTCAAAAACCTGTACGATGCCACCATGATAGTGACCTCTAAGAACTACTACCGGCGAAGGCCGCAGACGGTCAGGGACGCCGAAAGCGCTCATATACCCGTCTACGTTCTAAGGGGCAACACGCCGCCCCAGATACGGCAGTTCCTGAGCACACTTTACCCATCGAGCGAGGGAGATAAAACCGGCGGTTTTCAGTCCGCCATGGCGGAGGCCGAAGAGGCCGTGGAACAGGTAAATGAAGGTCAGGAAGCCGTCGAGCTCAGTCCGCAGGGCGCATATATACGCCGATTGCAGCATCTCATCGCCGAACGCAGCGACCTGGCTTCGCACAGCCTGGGTAAAGACCCCAACCGGCGGGTGCGGATATTTAAAGAGCGGACGAGGTAAATGGGACGAGATTGTTTGATGATGTCATCCTTCAGGGGAATGGTTACGGATTCTTCCCCCGATTGCATCGGGGTCAGAATGACAAAATAGTTAGAAAGGCGATATGTCTCTGTTTATTACATTTGAGGGGGTTGAGGGCTGTGGTAAGAGTACTCAGGCCAGGCTACTGTACCGGCGCCTGTTAAGGCTGGCTATCCCGGTGTTATTGACCCATGAGCCCGGCGTCACCGCCCTCGGCAAGAAAATCACGCGCCTGCTGAAATGGTCGCAGGATATCAATATTTCCCCACTCTCGGAGCTATTGCTTTTCAATACTTCTCGCGCCCAACTGGTCGCGGACGTGATTCGACCCAATCTGGAAAAGGGCACGGTGGTTATCTGTGACCGCTATGCCGATTCCACCACGGCTTACCAGGGGTACGGGCGCGGTCTGGATTTAGCCGTAGTGACAGCCGTCAACAGGATAGGCACACAGGGGCTTTCGCCCGACCTGACCATTTTACTGGACGTGCCGGTAGAGGAAGGGCTGGCGCGGAAAAAAGGCAAAAAGCCAGACCGTTTTGAAGTGGAGTCCATAAAATTCCACAAGCGAGTGAGAGAAGGTTATTTAAAGCTGGCGGCGGCAGAGCCGAAGCGCTGGCTGGTAATAGATGCTATCAAGAGTAAGGATGAGATAGCCGGAATTATCTGGCAGAGGGTAAGCAAGATTCTGCCCAGGAAAAGGGGAGTTTAAGAGGGGCGAAGCCCCTCCTTTTAATTGTTCTTCCCCCTTCCCCTCAGGGGAAGGGGGATAAAGGGGGATAGGGCTTTCGGGAGACACAAAACGCGGTAGAACCTGGATTCCAGCCTACGCTGGAATGACGTAGAATTTTACGGATTCTTCCCCCGATTGCATCAGGGTCAGAATGACAGAGGGGGTGGGGAAAAAAGGGAGTAGAACCTGGATTTTAGCCTACGCTGGAATGACAAGACTATAAAAAGGGGTGAGGCAGATAATTACTCGTAAGAAACCCTCTTTTAAAGAAGAGAGACTCCTCAGGGCGCAGGGATATCGATTTATCGCCGGGGTGGATGAGGTGGGGCGGGGAGCTTTGATGGGGCCGGTGGTAGCCGCCGCCGTGATTCTGCCGGATAACATTAAAGCCCGCTGGAGGGGCAAAGTACGGGACAGCAAACAGCTTTCTCCGGAAGCCCGCGAATATCTCTATGATTTCATCAAAGAAGCGGCGATTTCTATCGGCATCGGCGCATCTTCCAATGATGTCGTAGATAGCGTAGGAATAGCCAAAGCCACTCGCCTGGCCATGATAGCGGCGATAGAACAGCTTACGCCAGAGCCACAGTTCCTTCTGATAGATTACGTGCGCCTGCCTGAGACGTCACTACCGCAGAAAGGCATAACGGACGGCGACAGCCTGTGCTTTTCCATCGCCAGCGCATCCATCATCGCTAAAGTCACGCGTGACCGGCTGGTGACGGCGATGGACAAAGATTACCAGGGTTATGGTTTCGCCAGGCATAAGGGCTACGGCACGAGGGAGCACCTGGAATGCCTGCGTAAAAAAGGGCCGTGCCCGCTGCACCGGCGGTCTTTCAGTCCGGTAAGCGAGATAGCAGGTCAAAAGCTATGAAACGACGTGATACCGGCTTAACCGGTGAGAAGATAGCCTGTGATTTCCTCGGGAAGAATGGCTATAACATATTAGAGACAAACTACCGCTGCCCCGGGGGTGAAATCGACATAGTAGCACGCCAGAAAGACACCCTCGTTTTCATCGAGGTACGTACGAAGAAAAGCCGGAAGTTCGGCAGCCCGGAAGAGTCCATCACGCCGGCAAAGATGGAAAGATTAAGGACCGTCGCCGCCCATTACGGACAGAACCGTGATAACCTGCCGGCGACATGGCGCATCGACGTCGTCGCCATTCAGATGGACAGGAGCGACCGGGTAACACGCATCGTACTCATCGAGAACGCCGTCGAAGGCGCCTGTTAAACCAAGGGTATATCGCAACGTTTCACTGTCATTCTTGAGCGAAGCGAAGAATCCGTATCACGACATAGAGAAAGACGGATTCTTCAGTCGTCCGCTGGAGGTGGACTCTTCAGAATGACATTAATTTATATCATGTTAAAGGCTTTCTTTACCCGATGATATAGCTGTGTTAGAATTAACCACCGAGTCGTGAAAAGCATGAAAGAAATACCCGCTGACAGACTGCGTATTATCGATGCGAATTTGAACCGTATCGGGGAGGGGCTGCGTGTCCTCGAAGAGTTTGCCCGGCTTTCGCTGAACGATACCGCCTTAACCCAGCGGCTGAAAAATATACGCCATAAGATGGTAAACATAGATGCGGAGTTGCAACAACAGCTTCTCCGGGCGCGGGACGCGGAGGGGGACGTCGGCAGCAGGATGGAAGTAGACGGGGAAGACAAAACCCGGGAAGTAATAGAGGCGATAGCAGCCAATGCCAGGCGAGTGCAGGAATCCCTGAGGGTCATGGAGGAGATAGCCAAGGCTCCGGGGCTTTCTCTGGACTCGGACGAGTATAGAAAGACAAGGTTTGCACTTTATACGATAGAGAAAGACCTGATTTCAAAGATGCTCCGCAAAGATAAGACGAAACGACTCGCCGGGCTCTACGTTATCATCGATACGGCATGGCTGAAAGGGCGAAGTCATAGCGAAGTGGCATCACAGGCAATCCGGGGTGGGGCTAAAGTAATTCAGCTGCGATGTAAAGAAAAAAGTATAAAGGAATTCCTGGAAATCGCCGGGGACTTGAAAAAGCTCTGTTCGGAGCATGATATCCTTTTTATCGTGAACGATATCCTCGAGGTAGCTTTAGCGGTCGGCGCGGACGGACTGCACGTAGGCCAGGACGACCTGCCGGTAGAGACTGCCAGGCGGTTACTACCTATAGATAAAATACTGGGCTGTTCGGTGCGCACTGTGGATGAAGCCAGGACGGCAGGGTCGAATGGCGCCGACTATCTCGGGGTGGGCGCTATGTATGCTACGTCTTCTAAAGAAGCCGCCGAGGTGGTGGGGCCGGAGAGATTAAAGGAAATACGGCAGGCGGTGGATTTGCCAATTGTGGCGATTGGTGGTATTAATAAGAGTAATTTACGAGCGGTGATGAAAGCCGGGGCTAACGCCGCGGCCGTAATCAGCGCTGTCATGGGGGCTGAGGATGTCGAGAGGGAAACACGACAGCTGGTAAAAATTATCGAAGAGGGAAAAATTGGATAATCTGGACGCTATGGCGGAACAAATACGGAAAGAACTCTCGGCCAAGGATAAAGCCAGAGAGAAAATGCTGCCGCTCTGCCGGGACTCAATTCGCTTCAGCAGTAATGCCATCCGTGCCGTACACCGGCAGGAGTTCGATGAGGCGGAAAAGTTAATAAGGTCAGCTCAAGACATACTAACCGAAGCCGAGAAGGCAGTCGAAGAACACAGCGAACTGGGCAGTACCGGAGTGGTCAGGGATGCCCAGAAAGAGCTTGCCGAGGCGAACATTACGCTGGCGCTGGTGACAGGCAAACAACTCCCGAAACCAAAAGCGCTGGGGGTCGATGTGGCGGCTTATTTGAATGGCCTTGGTGAAGCGGTCGGTGAGCTGCGGCGCTATCTGCTCGACGCCATGCGCCAGGGCGACCTGTCACGCGGGGAAGAACTGCTATCGGTCATGGATGATATTTACAGCGTCCTTGTCACCATGGACTTCCCGGATGCTTTAACCGGAGGGCTGCGGCGGACGACCGACATGGTACGCGGCGTGCTCGAAAGGACCCGGAGCGACCTGACTCTGGCGATAAGGCAAAAAGCTTTAGAAACCAGGCTGGCGGACTTCCAGAAGGGAGAGCTTCAGGGAGAAGACCTGAAGAAGGCCGACTTACAGGACGAGGACACGCAGGTTGTTCACCAGGAAGGGCCCGAACTCGATAGTATAGAACAGGAATTATATAAAGAGCTGTCCGCATGGAGAAGCCAGAAAGCCAATGAGGAGAACCTGGCGCCGTTCATAATCGCCCATAATTCATGGCTAAAAGAAATTATCAAATTACGCCCGACCACGGTACGGGAATTGAACGGTATCAAAGGTTTCGGGGAGAGAAGAATCAATAAATACGGCAAGGAGATAATCTCTATTATCAACAAGGGACGATAATGAGATTATTTGATAATCCATCCTTCAAGTGAATGGTTACGGATTCTTCCCCCGACACGTCGGGGTCAGAATGACAGTGAACCGTTGCTATACAATTACAAGTTAACCTCTAGCATTTCGCGCAGTGATTATCAGTATTTAAGAAAATTCATAACGAAAGGTGAACGAAAAACATGGGTAATGTATTGAAGGATAAGGTTGCCGTGGTTACGGGGTCGGGACAGGGAATCGGGAGGGCTATTGCTATAGGTCTGGCGAAAGAAGGCGCCAAGGTAGTTACCAATAACCGCCGCCCGGGGTCTACCGGCAATGCCATTTTAACCGATGCCCAGATGAAAAAGCTTGATAAGAAGAAGAGGGATTGGTTCATCAAGGAGACAGCCGCTATCAGCGGGGATGCGGAAACCACCGCCCGGACAATCAGGGAAATGGGCCGGGAGGCTGTGCCATTTTTCGGGGATATCTCCAAATACGATGTTGCCGGCCGGTTAATTCAGACCGCTATCGATAGCTTCGGCAAGATAGATATCATGGTAAACGTGGCCGGCGCTTTCGGGTTCAGCCCGATTGAGAAAATGAAGGAAGAACTCTGGGATAAGGTTACCCTCGTCAAGCCCAAGGGATATTTCAACACCATACGCCACGCCGTGCCGCACATGATAAAGCAGAACTGGGGACGTATTATTAACTGCACATCAAGGGCTTTCAACGGGGATGTTATCAAGCATACCGAGTACTGCGCCGCCAATGCGGGGGTCGTCGGTCTGACCAAGGCGGTAGCGATAGAGCTGCACAAATACGGTATAACCTGCAATGCGTTTTCACCATGGGCCAAGACGCGTGCCTCGTATGAGCTGGAGACTTATTCTGAAGTAGTCGAAAAAGAGGACAGGCCTTTTATTTTCGAGATGAAATCCCCGGGGGGAGACATGATGAGAATGACTCCCAGCCCGGACTATGTAGCGCCTTTTATCTGCTATCTCGCCTCCGATGCCGGAGCGAATATAAGCGGGTCGGTTTTCAGCCTGGGGGGCAACAGCATAGGGATGTATTCCGAACCCCAGTTGGCGAATAATTTGACGAAATTCGAGAAAGAGCCCTGGACGGTGGAGGAGCTAATGCAGCAGGTGCCGCGAGGACTGCTGGCGGGGTATAAAAGCCCGGCGGCGAAACCGTTCGGGTGAGGCGGGAAAGAACCGGATTCCCGCTTACGTGGGAATGACGGGTAAGGGAACGGATTCTTCGCTGCGCTCAGAATGACAAAATAAAATTATCTATCGATGTGGCCTATCTGGGCGCAAAGATTGAAGACCTCGGTTGTTTCTCCATAGCCCTGGCCAGTTCGGTGACCGTTCCGTATGTCATACAGGTAGCCTGGCAGTGCTTGACGCAGGCCGGCGGCTCGCCACGCCCCGTCCTTTCCGCACAGAGGTCGCAGAACCTGGTGGTGATGGGAACAAAGTCCACATGGACTTTATCCGGGCTCGTGGTAACAAGCTCGTCAACCCTGATGCCGACCATGCCGTCCGAAAAGTTATGCTCCTGTTTGCAGGCGACCTCACAGGCATGGCATCCGGTGCACCATTCGTATTGAATAAGTAAACCGTTTCGAGGCATGGCTACTCCTTTCCGCCTTTAATCTTGACGATACGGCAGAGACTGGAACGATAGTTCGTCCCTCCGAAGCCGGACTTACCCTGGTTACCCATCGAGGTGAGATTGTTGATATTATGGTCCCAGGTGCTGAAGAAATTGGGCGCTTTGCCATCAGTCTCCGGCAGCCACCAGCCGTGGGGCGCCGTAATAACCCTGGGGTGGGCGGTGGGGGTAACCTTGGCCTTGAACTTGACTCTGCCCCGCGTGTTCTCGATATAGACCCATTCGCCATTGCTGATGCCGAGCCATTCAGCCGTTTTATCGTTTATTTCCACCATCGGGTAGGGGTCGAGTTCGCGCAGCCAGGGTATCATGCGGTGCTCGGAGTGGAAGAAGACCGGCGAGCGGCGGCCCGTCGTCAGTATGAGCGGGTACTCCTTGAATAGCTCCGGCGACGATACCGGACTCTCTTTCGGCTCCTCGTAATACGGAAGAGGGTCGAGGCCCCACTCTTCGTATCTCTTGGAATATAGCTCTAGTTTCCCCGTAGGGGTATCGAAGCCGGGCTTGCCATCGGCGCGCAGCAGGCCTTTCTCGTAGCGGTAATACGGCCTGGTATTATGACCTTCCGGCGGGAATTCCCAGCCGCCTTTCGCTTTTAGTTTTTCAAAGTTGGTATTGCCGTCCTTCAGGCGGTCATCGATAAGCTCCCGGACTGTTTTGTATTTAATAGGTGTGATAGCCAATCGCTTTGCCAGCTCCAGGTTGATTTCCCAGTCGGATTTTCCTTCCCCGACCTCGTCAACCGCTTTAATGCTAACGCCGAGGGGCTGCCACCAGGAGCGGAAGCTCTCCTTCTCGCAGATGCTGACGGCGGGGAGGAAGATATCCGCCAATGCCATCGTCGTGGGGGTCTGGAAAAGGTCGACGCAGACGATGAAGTCCAGCTTTTTCATGGCGTTCAGGTGACGCCTGGGGTCGGCGGCCTGCCCGCCGATGATGTTGGAGGTCTGTATCCAGGCACCCCTGACGGGATAGGGTTTGCCGGTCTCCATCTGCTCGATGAGAACATCGGGCTGCACCCAGCCGCGGAAGTTTTTAATCATAGGATAATCATTGGCGCCGATTCTCTTTTCATTGAGCTTTTTAACGAGCTCGGCGCCATAGAGCTTGGTAAGCTCGGCGGAGCTGAAGGGATAGGTGGTCACACCGTGTGAGTTGCGGGCGATAACGTTGCCGCCGGGGTTATCGACGTTGCCGGTAATAGCCCAGAGATGGTTGATGGCCTGAGCCACTACACTGCCAGCGGGCATGGCGTCCACCGGTTCGCCCCACTGGATAGCCGACGGCTTGTTTTTGGCGAAGAGTCGGGCGGCTTTGATAATAAGCTCCTTGGGAACCCAGGAAATTTCGGCAACCTTTTCCGGCGGGTAATCCTGCACGCGTTTTTTCAACTCGTCAAAGCCGTAGCACCACTTCTCGACGAATTTTTTATCATAGATACCTTCGTTGATAATGACATTGAGCATGCCCAGCGCAATGGCGCCGTCCGTACCGGGGCGGTTTTGCAGATGCACCTCCGCCCGACTGGTAAACCAGGTGGAACAGGGGTCGATAACGATTAGTTTAGAACCCCTCTTCATGCAGTCGATAATCCAGTGGCCGAAGAAACCATCGTGGCAGCCGGCAGCGGGGTTCTGTGCCCAGATGATGATGTATTTCGGGGGCGTCCATTCCGGGGAATCATAGCGTTTCTCCAGGAACTGGGAGGCATCCAGGACGCTATAGTGGCCTTGGGTGGCGAACATGGCTCCCAGCCTCGGGGTGTAGCAGGCATGACCGGCCAGTCCTACCTGCACCCAGTTGGGGCTGCCGTAGGCATACATCAGGAAGGTAATGGGGCCGCCGATATCCCGGCCCGTGCCCTGGCAGAAAATTACGGACTCGGCACCATATTTCGTGCGGATGTCCTTTAACCTTTTCTCTATCGTATCGTAGGCCTCATCCCAGGTAATGCGCTGCCATTTACCTTCGCCCCTTTCGCCGACACGTTTCAGGGGGTGGGTAACGCGGTCCGGGTGGTACATATATTGAGGTATCGCCAGGCCTTTAGGGCAGAGCCTGCCCTGGTTAAAAGGATGATTCTTATCACCCTCAACCCTGGTGACTTTGCCGTCTTTAACGAATATTTCACAGCCACAGCCGCCGTGCGAGCCGCAGCCCGCCGACCACAGGGTAGAAATGACTGTTTTTTCCTTGCCTTTAGTCATACGCATCTCCTTTCTGCAAAACACAGCCGACATTTTATATTAAATGTTATTTAACGTGCGTGTCAAATCAGAGAAGCGAAAGTGTTTAATATTGGTGAGTGTCATTCTTGAGCGAAGCCTGCTTGCGCTAAAGCTTCAGCGAGGGCAAGCGAAGAATCCGTAACAATTCCACTGAAGGACGGATTCTTCAGTCGTCCCGACTATGTCGGGACTCTTTCAGAATGACATTATTCGACAACGTCAGTAACTTTTAAATGGGATACTATTTATACATTATATCTGTAATACCTATAATACTTTACGCATATCTGCGTTTTCTGCTATTATTATTAGGGTAAACGAGGTGCAGTTGAGGTAAAGGTGGTTGCGGTCGGTTTACCCTTAATCTTATCCCTGATAATACTGTGTTGGGGTAAAGTACTGGAAAAGGAGATGTTCGTATGGCAGAGAAGAAGAACGCTGTAATCGTCGGCGGAGGGACAAGCAAATTCGGCGTCAGGCAAGCCCACCTGCTCGACATGATTCAGGAGGCGGCTAAAGCCTGCGCCGACGATATACCGGGACTGAAACCCACGGATATCGATGGCCTTATCGTCGCCACGACCATGGCGGGCAGACATTCCTCGGCGCTGAATACAGCCCCGCTCGTCGTGCACAGGTTGGGGCTCAGGCCGACTTCAATTTGTATACGTCTGGATACCCTTTGCGCCGGCTCAAACTCGGCGATTATCGTAGCTAAGGGACTTGTCGAGAGCGGCATTTCTGAGGTAGTCCTGGTGACCGGCGCGGAGAAAGTCTACATGCCCCAGAGGTGGGAGACCAACTATACCCAGCTGGCAGTTAACGACCACGACTGGGACTCCGCGATGGGGCTGGGAGTGCCACCGCCGTTTTTCGCCATGATTGCCAAGATGCACATGAAACGCTACGGGACGACCAAGGAGCAGATGGCCAATGTCTCCGTAGTCAACTATAACTACGGTACGACGAATCCCAAAGGCCATTTCTCCGGCAGGACACTTACATTACAGGAAGCGTTGGAAGCCAGGATAATTGCCGACCCGTTCGGGCTATATGACTGCTGTCCGCTATCGGACGGGGCTTCAGCGGTTATCATCGCCTCGGAGGAAAGGGCTAAAGCAATGTCCAACCGGCCGCTGGTATATCTCCGCGGCACGGGACAGCACGCCACCCACAGCATGTCAGCCGGATGGCCGGGCGAAACGCTGGCCGAGTGGCCTCACCTGAAAACAGCGGGGGAGGTGGCCTATAAAAACGCCAAGCTGACACCCAAGGACATCGATGTTGCCCAGACGCATGATTGCTTCACCATATCGGAGATTATCGAGCTCGAAGAGCTTGGTTTCTGTAAAAAGGGAGAGGGCGGCGCATTTGTGGCCTCGGGAGCTATAAAAATCGATGGTGAACTTCCGGTAAATACCGATGGCGGCCTTCTCAGCGTGGGGCATCCCTTCGGGGCTTCCGGCGCCCGGCAGTCGCTGGAGATATGCAAGCAGCTACAGGGTCGGGCGATAAACCAGGTCAAAAACGCCAGGTTCGGCCTGGCGCATAACCTGAGCGGCACCTGCGCCCAGCACACGGTAGTCATCTACGGCAAAGAACCGGTCAAATAGAATAGACGATAGTTTTTCATAAGGAGAGCAGAAATGGCTGAGATACAAAAAGCGGAGATACTGGGAACGCCAGCCCTCAACAACACGTATATCGCGGAAATGGACATGTGGCCGTTTGAAACTCAGGAGTTCAACCGTCTCTACCCGTTTTACGATAATTTAAAAGCGGGCAAGTTTACCACTACCAAGTGCAAGAAATGCGGGCACATAGCCTATCCCCCGGGAGTGATATGCCCCAAATGCTGGTCGGAGGAGCTGGAATGGGTGGAACTGCCGCAGCGCGCCAAGGTGGTGACTTTTACCGAGACCCAGGCCGGCGCTCCCATCGGCTTCGAACCACCGTTAATCATGGCCTGGCTTACCTTTGGGGAGAAAAGCCCGCTCAAGCACCTGCTGGGACGCATCATTCACTGTAAAGAAGGCGAACTCAAGGAAGGGGACGAGGTAAAATTCGTCGTCTTCAACGTGCCGTCACATCCCATCGAAGTGAAAAAAGAAACCAAGGTATGCGACAGGGTCTATTACGCCTTTGAGCGCGTGACATAATGGTTCGACAGGCGTTCGACCGAGCTCACGCCGAGGGCTCACCATGAGCGGACAGGCTCACCATGAGTGGTAATATAGGCTCTTCTCAACCGACCGAAGCAGATAAATGAGGGAAAGGGGCTGTAATCCATGAAAAAGATAAAGAATATCGCCGTAATCGGCGCCGGTGCCATGGGAGCGCAAATCGGCGCCCTAGCCGCCGAAGCCGGATTTAATGTAATAATCAGGGACATCGAGGAGAGATTCCTGGAACGGGGCCGCAATACCATCCTCGAGATGTATGATAGAAGAATCAGCCGGGGCAGATTGACGGAGGATGCCAAGAAAGATTACATGAGCCGGATGACCTTCCTCGTCGACCTCAAAGAGGCGGTAAAGGACGCTGATTTCATCATCGAGGCGGTGCCGGAGATAATGGACCTGAAAAAGAGCGTCCTGAAAGAGGTTACGGCGTTATGCCCGACCGACTGCGTATTTGCCACCAATACCTCTTCCCTGAGCATTACCGAGATGTCTACCGCCGCCAAACGACCGGAAATGGTCGTAGGCACGCACTATTTCAGTCCCCCCAGCCGCATGAGCCTGCTGGAAATCGTTCATGGAGACAAGACCGGCAAGGAGACCATCAAGATAGCCGAGAAAGTAGCTAAAGACATGGGGCGGGACGTCGTCCATGTCAAGGATGTACCCGGTTTCGTGGCTAACAGGATTTTCTGCAATATGGCTAACGAGGCCGACTGGGCACTGGCACAGGGTGAAGGCAAGAGCGCTCTGGAAATAGACTCGGCGATAAAATTTAAGCTGGGGCTGCCCATGGGCATGCTGGAGCTACAGGATACTCTGGGGGGCGGCTCTATCGATACTCAGTTCCATGTCATGGAGTATTTCGGCGAGACGATGGGTAAAAGCTACGGGCCCGCTCCGGTCCTGGAGAAATTATTTAAAGAAAAGAACTACGGCAAGAAGACCGGAAAAGGCTATTACGACTGGTCGGGAGGCAAGGCCAACGAAATACCCATGAATGCCGGCGTGAACTTCGACCCGATAAGGGTGCTGGCGACGGCGGTCAACGAGGCCGCCAAGCTACTGGAAATGGAAGCCACGACCAGGGAAGAGATAGACACGGCGATGCTCCTCGGCTTGAACTATCCCAGGGGTATCCTCAGGATGGCCGACAGCACCGGTCTGGACAAAATAGTCAACGAGTTGAATCGTCTGTACGAGAAGTACAACAAGGAAGATAGATACAAGGCGTCCCCGGTATTGACCAACCTCGTCAAGAAGGGGAAGCTGGGGAGGAAAAGCGGGGAGGGGTTTTATACCTATGGCCCCGGTGAATACGAATTCGTCAAGCTGGATATCAATAAAGATACCAGAGTAGCCAGGCTCATCCTGAACCGGCCTAACCGCGCCAATGCTTTCAATGCCGACTTCATGACGGAGATAAACAAAGCTCTCGGCGAGCTTGAGAAAGACGAAAATGTCCGGTGCGTCGTTATTACCGGCGCCGGCGCCAATTTCTGCGGCGGTGCCGATTTTGCGGCGTTTGCCTCGGGGGAAATGGACGCCGCATTTAATTTCAGCGAAGCCCCGCACGAAGTGTTCACCAGAATCGAGACATACACCAAACCGGTAGTTGCCGCCATCAACGGTCCGGCCATGGGCGGTGGACTGGAGCTTGCCCTGGCATGCGATATCAGGATAATGAATAAGACAGCCATGGTTCGTCTGCCAGAGCTTACGCTGGGGTTGCTGCCGGGGGCGGGAGCAACGCAGCGACTGGGACGGCTGATAGGCTGGGCACGCGCTAAAGAGATGGTGCTTCTGACTGACCCGGTCATGGCCGATAAAGCCCTGGCCTGGGGGCTGGTAAACTATGTCGCGGAACCAAAAGAGTTTAACAAACTTGTGGATGATATCGCCGTAAAACTGGCAGGTGGCGCCCCGCTGGCGCAAAAGCTGGCCAAAGGACTGCTGTATTACGGCGCCCAGGCTGACCAGCGGACGGCATTGTACCTCGAGGCGGCGGTTTCCGGTGATATCGCCCTGACCGAAGACCTGAACGAGGGGATTACAGCCATGAACAGCCGCCGCTCACCGAAATTTACCGGAAAGTAAGGAACATATATCGTGGATTTTACCTTTTCTCCCGAAGAGGAGGCGTTTCGCAAGCAGGTAGCCGGGTTCCTGGAAAAAGAAGTCCCCGCAGAATACCGCGAAAAACGTCTGACCTTCTTCGATATGTCCGCCCAGCACGACTGGATAAAAGTCCACCGGGCTATGGCGGAAAAGCTGGGGGAAAAGGGTTGGCTATCAATGCACTGGCCCAGGGAATACGGCGGCCAGGATGTCTCCCCTTTCTACCGGCTTATCCTCAGGGAGGAACTGTCCAGATATCATTCGCCCGGTTATGATTCCATCGGTTGTGGCATCGTGGCTCCGGCAATTCTGCTCAAGGGCAGCGATGAACAGAAAAAGCGGCACCTGCCAGGTATAGCCTCCGGCAAAGTCATGTGGTGCGAGACCCTCAGCGAACCCAATCACGGCTCCGACCTGGCGGCGATAGAGGTATTCGCTAAAGAAGAGGCGGACGGCTTCGTCGTCAACGGGCAGAAGATATGGACGACCAACGGGCATTTCGCTGACTGGAATGCGTTGATAGTCCGGACGGACCGCGCGGCAAGCCCGAATTACCGCGGCCTTACGTTTTTCCTGGTCGATATGAAAACGTCGGGGATAACAGTCAATCCCATCATAAATATGGCGGGACATCACGAGTTCAACGAGGTCTTCTTCGAGGATGTTCGTATCCCCAAAGAAAACATTATCGGCGGACTCAACAAGGGCTGGTACGTGGTGATGTCCCTGCTCGATTACGAGCGAACTACCGATACAGCCTATGCTGTAGCTGGCACATATCTCGGCGACCTTGCCGAATACGCCAAGCAAAATAAACTACTTGACTCTATCACGAAAAATCGCCTGGCACAACTGGTGGCCGAGTGCGAAGTAGCCCGACTGCATCATTACCGTGTTACCTGGATGCAGAACAAAGGGATGGTGCCGAATACCGAATCGGCCATGAGCAAGATGTGCGGTTTCGAGTGCCTGCAGCATGTCGCCGAGTTCGGTATGGAGCTACTGGGTCAATACAGCCAGCTGGCCGATGGCTCGGCACGCGCACCCATATATGGTCGGATACCGTCCATCTATCTTCGCTCCTTCGGGCACAGCCTGGAGCAGGGCACCTCGGAGATTGACCGTGACGTTATCGCCCAGCGCGGACTGGGGCTGCCGCGCCTGCGCTAGTGCTTAGTTGCATAAATCATGGTTAGAAAGAAGCGGTTTGATACCGCTCGCCCTGAGCCTGTCGAAGGGTAAGTTTTTTGTGGTTCGACAAGCTCACCACGAGCGGGCAATAATAACGCTTATTTCTGCAAAGAGGTACTAGTGCGTGGAGCAATTTTATGGAGGCCTATTGTGGACTTCGGTCTCAATGAACAACAGGAAATGATGCAGACAATGGCGCGGGACTTTCTGGCAGGCGAGTACACCGATAAAGTCCTGAGAGCCATGGTCAGGGACGAAAAGGGTTTCACTCCCGAGCTTTGGAAGAAAATGGCGGAGATGAACCTGATGAGCCTTTCTATCCCGGAAAAATACGGCGGCGTAGGCGACTTTCTCGATTTAACCGTCGTGCTGGAGGAAATGGGGCGTGTCTGCTTCCTGGGGCCTTTTTTCTCCACGGTGGTGCTGGGGACTTCCGCTATTATGGAAGCCGGCAGCGATGAGCAGAAACGAAAGTTCCTCCCCGGCATTTCCGAGGGTAAGCTTATCATGACGCTGGCTCTGACCGAGACATCGGCGAAATATACAGCGGACGGGATTCAGATAAAGGCGAAGCTTCAGGGTAACGATTATATTATCAGCGGAAACAAAGTCTTCGTTCCTGACGCCCACGTGGCCGATTACATTATCTGTGCTGCCAGGACGGGAGAGACGAAAGACCCGCAGGATGGAATTACCTTATTTATAGTTGACATAAATACATCAGGGGTTACCCGCAAGCTTCTCAAGACAATAGCCGGCGATAAGCAGTGCGAGGTTACTTTCGATAATGTCAGGGTATCCGGAGACAATGTCCTGGGGGAGATAGATAGAGGCTGGCCGTACATAGAAAAAGTCCTCCAGAGAGCTAACGTAGCCAGGTGCGCCGAGATGGTCGGTATGGCACAGCAGGTACTGAAGATGACACTGGACTATGCTAAAGAAAGGTCAGCCTTCGGGCATCCCATCGGGGCTTTCCAGAGCATTCAACATCGCTGCGCCGATATGCTTATCGATGTCGACGGCTCCAGATTTGCCACCTACCAAGCGGCCTGGATGATAAACGAGGGACTGGAGGCGAGCAGGGAAGTAGCGATAGCCAAAGCCTGGGTCAGCCAGGCCTGCCGCCGCGTGATGAATTCCGCCCACCAGGTCCACGGCGCCATCGGCTTCTCGGAAGACCATATCTTGCACTTCTACACCAAGAGGGCCAGGGCTTACGAGTTCAGCTTCGGGGATGTTGATTATCAACTGGAGAAGCTGGCTGAGCAATACCGGTAATTAATCGCTGAAATATTCCTCAGAATTGTCTCATATTATTTTAACCTCACCCCCTTAATCCCCCTCTCCGACCAGTTTCCAGGTAGGTATGGTTTCATCTATTTGGTCGGAAAGGGGGGAGAGAATGAAGAGGGGGGCTTTTCCCCCCTCTTAAAACAACTTCCCCCTTCCCTTTACCAATATCAAAGGGAAGGGGGCCAGGGGTTCATCCAGAAGGGTTCACCCTGAAGGGGATAGGTCACAAATTATTCCAGCTTTGAAAATCCGCGTAGATAAATGGTAAGATTGTGGGCGATGAAGAACCAGAAATATACTATCGTCTTCCAGCCATCGGGGGTGAGGGGTAAGGTGGCAGACGGAACGACCATTCTTGATGCGGCCCGCCAGCTCGGGGCCGGAATAGAAAGCGTCTGCGGCGGCAAGGGCACTTGCGGCAAGGATAAAGTAAGAATCGAGGAAGGCTACTTCGCTAAGTACGGAATACACTCGGCTGTAGCATCGGTTTCCACCAAGGCAGAAATCAACGAAAAATTCCTGAGCAAGCAGCAGATAAAGCAGAACTACCGGCTGGCCTGCCAGACCCGCATTCATGGAGATGTCGTCATCTTCGTTCCTGAGGAGAGTCGTAAAGGCCAGCAGGTCGTGCGCAAGGAAGCCACTAAAAGGGAAATAAAACTCAAGCCAGCGATAAAGAAATACTACGTGGAACTGAAACCCGCTACATTACATGATGCTACCGGCGACTTCGAGCGCCTTCAAGGGGAACTAAATAAAAGATTCAAGTTGCATGGCCTGACCATCGATTATCCGGTACTGCTGAGTTTGCAGAACACCGTAAGAGAGGGCGACTGGAAGGTTACCGTATCCGTCTGGAAAAAGAAAGAGATTGTGAGGGTCGAGGCGGGGCAGGTAAAAAGGGGCTACGGACTGGCCGTTGACATCGGCACGACCACGGTAGCCGGCTATCTCTGCGACCTGACAAGCGGCGAAGTCCTGGCTACCGAAGCCATGATGAACCCGCAGGTAGCCTACGGCGAGGACGTGATGTCACGCATCGGCTATGCTACGAAAGAAAAGGGCGGCCTGAAAAGGCTGAACGATGCCATCATCAAAGGGCTGAATCAAATTGCCAGTGAAGTCGCCAAAAAGACGGGCATCAAACGCGCGGACATCATCGACATGGCCGTTGTCGGCAACACCTGCATGCACCATCTCTTCCTCAATATCGACCCCCGTCATCTCGGCAAGGCGCCGTTCTCTCCCGGCATACATCACTCGGTGGATGTCAAAGCACGCGACCTGGGGCTCAAGATAGCGCCGGGCGCTTACGCTCACGTCCTGCCGATAGAAGCCGGATTCGTCGGGGCGGATAACGTCGGTGTGCTCATCGCCGAGGAGCCGTATAACCAGGACGAAATGCTGCTTATTATCGATATCGGCACCAACGGAGAGCTGATTCTGGGAAATCGGAAGAGGCTCCTTTCCTCGTCCTGCGCTACCGGTCCTGCCTTCGAGGGAGCCGAAATCAGGCACGGCATGCGGGCGGCGGCCGGGGCTATCGAGAGAGTGAAAATAGACCCGAAGACGAAAGAGGTGCAGTTCAAGGTAATCGGCAACGAACGCTGGAATACCGAAGACAAGAAGATTGGCGCCAGGGGTATCTGTGGGTCGGGGATATTCGACGTCGCCGCCCAGGTGTTCCTGGCGGGTATAATCGATAAAGGGGGCCGCTTTAATGTGAAACTAAAGTCACCGCGTTTACGGCTGGTCAATAACGAGCCGGAGTTCGTCATCGCCCGGGCAAAAGAGACCGCCATAGACCATGATATCGTCATCTACCAGAAAGATATCAGGGCGATTCAGCTTGCCAAGGGCGCCATGTACTCCGGGGCTAAAATTATGATGAATCGCATGGGAATCAGTAAAGTCGACCGGGTAATTCTGGCCGGGGCTTTCGGGAGCTACATCGATAAAATGTCGGCGGCCGTTATCGGTCTTTTCCCGGACTGTAAACCGGAACATGTCTATGCGGTCGGCAACGCCGCCGGTGACGGTGCGCGCATCGCCCTTCTCAACGTGGACAAGAGAGATGAAGCCGATTTCTGGGCCAGGCGGGTGGAATACGTAGAGTTAACCCTGGAGCCGGATTTCAATAAGACCTTTACCAAGGCGCTGATATTCCCTCACGCCGAAGATAAATTCCCCCATCTGAGGCACATCCTACCTGGGGCCAAATGAAATACCCGAGTTTTTTAATAATGTCATCCGAGGGCCTGACCGAAGAATATAGGCCACTACTCCGCCAACGGATTCTTCCCCCGATTACATCGGGACTCAAAATGACAGAGTGGAAGTTCTGGATTCCCGCTGGAGTTTACCCCGATTTCATCGGGGTGGGAATGACAATTGTGAGGAGGGCAGGAATGATAGCCGTAATCGTGAAGTTCGAGCTGAAAGATGAAGTCAGGAAGCAGTTGGCCGATATCAAAGTGGCGAGAAAGCACATCCAGAAAGTAGTCGAAGGCTGCCGTAAAATTCCCGGACTCAAGGAGAAGTTCTTTATCATGGATCCCAAGACAGCCGCCCAGGGCGCCATGCTGATATGGGAAAAACAGGAAGACTTCGACGCTTATCTGAAGTCCCCGGAATACAAAACCACCGTTCTGGATATCTGCAAAGGCAAGCCCAGGGTAGAGGTCTACCTGCATACGGCCAATCTGACCGATGGGGTGCTGATATAAAAGTCGGCATGATGTGACAATAGTTACATTGCCGTACCACCAGTAACATGTTAGACTATTAATATAGGATATCATGAACTACACCATCATCGAAGATAGTCTGGACAACCTGGACGCTTACCGGACCGATTCCAAACAAATTCTTAACTGGTCATCGGTGTTTGTTTTACCAGCCTGGCTGCAGGTCTGGTGGCGGGTATTCGGTGCGGGGGCGGAAATATATATACGCGCGGTGTGGGGTGGGGATAAGGTCATCGGCATCGCGCCGCTGATGGTGAAGGACGGGACGGCCTGTCTTATCGGCGGTACCGATGTCTGTGACTATCTCGACTTCATTGTCGTCCCTGGTAGGGAGCAGGATTTCTTCAACGTCTTGCTGGATGATTTGAAGAAGAACGAAATTAAGCATCTTGACCTGAAGCATGTGCGCCCAGATTCTACAGTACTTAAAAACCTCGTGCCACTTGCCAAGAGCTGCCAAAACGAGGTGGTAAGTACGAAGGAGGACGTCTCTCTGGAGATGGATTTGCCGTCCGTTTGGGAAGGATACCTTGACGCATTGAGCACAAAGCAGCGCCACGAGGTGAGACGCAAACTGCGAAGGCTATCGGAAGAAGGTAAGATAGAATATCGTTTTGTCGATAGCGGCGGCGCGGTACCTGCAGCCATGAACACTTTTTTCAAGATGTTCGTCGAAAGCCGTCAGGATAAAGCCAACTTCATGACGGAAAAGATGAAATCGTTTTTTAATTTACTGGCCGATACCATGGCAGGAAACGGATTATTGAGACTGGGTATGCTGGAACTGGATGGCCAGCCGGTGGCGGAAATTATGTGTTTCGAATACAATGATTGTATCTACCTCTATAATAGCGGTTACGACCCGAGATATACCGCACTGAGTGCGGGTTTACTCAGCAAAGTGCTGGCTATCAAAGACAGCATCGAACGAGGTATAAAAAGGTTCGACTTTCTCAAGGGCGCGGAAACCTATAAATACCACCTCGGGGGTAAAGAGGTGCCCCTGTACCGATGCCAGATAGCTGTATAATATAGTTGTAAAATAAGTATCAGAAAAGAAGTAAAACATATGACAGAGAACAGATTAAGGATTGCCATGCTGGCCGCTCACAGCTGCCCGGTAGGAGACCTGGGAGCCAAGGACACCGGCGGCATGAGCGTCTATATCCGTGAGCTGGCCCGCGAACTGGGTAAGAAAGGGCATTCCATAGATGTGTACACGCGCGTCCATGACCCGGCCGACCCCCGGGTCGAAGACCTGGCAGAGGGGGTACGGCTCATTCACCTCAAGGCGGGGAAGGAAGCAAAAATACATAAAATGGACGTCTACTTCTCCCTTCCCGAATTTGCCTTCAATCTGGAGAACTACTGGAAGGATAACGGGCTTAAGTATGACATAGTATTCAGCCACTACTGGCTGTCCGCCCTGGTGGGGAAATATCTCCGGCAGAAATGGCAGATACCTTATATCACCATGTACCATACTCTCGGCGCGGTAAAAAACGCCATCGGCATCGGGGAAGGCGAACCCGCACTCCGTATCGTCTCGGAAAAGGACACGGTGAGGGATTGCCAGCGGATTATCGTAGCTACGGAGAGGGAGAAACAGGACCTGGTACGCTTTTACAGCGCCCTGCCTGATAAAGTCGGCATCGTGCCCTGCGGCGTCAATATGGAGCTATTCAAACCTGTAAATAAAATGTCAGCCAGACAAAAACTGGGCTTGGAGGACGAAAAAATCCTGCTATTCGTCGGCAGGGTTGACCCTTTGAAGGGCATCGAACGGCTGCTGAAAACTATACCTCTACTGAAAAATCACGATGGAATGCGACTTATAGTAATCGGTGGGGACGAGCGCAGCGCATCTGAGGTGGAGAAGCTGCAAAAGCTATCCGAGGAGCTTAATATTCAAAATTCCGTCACTTTCCAGGGGCTGATAAAACAGGACCAGCTACCTTATTTCTACAGCGCCGCCGATGTTTGTGTCGTGCCGTCTTACTACGAAAGCTTCGGCCTGGTGCCGCTGGAATCGCTTGCCTGCGGCACGCCGGTAGTCGCCACGGATGTCGGCGACCTGAAAAACATCATAAGGCAGGGCGAAACGGGGTATGTGATAGCAGACAATGCCCCCGGAAACCTCGCCACGAGTATAGCTTCACTCTTATCAAAGCCGCCCAGAGATACAGAGTCCACCCTCGTCATCAGAGCATCGGTAAGCAGGTTCAACTGGGCGAATATCGCCGGAGATGTGGTCAGAGAGCTGCAGATGGCACTGGACAGGTGGATGGTCCCGGTAGCTTAATCTACTAGCCTTCCGTACCTCAGATAGCTTTTAGAATCCCATACACCGATAGAGGGAAAAGGCCCGCGTTCGCTAAAATTGTACCAGCTTGAGGAATGTTATACAATTTATGATATCCACACATAATCGAGGAGTTTCACGCATTATGAAAAATGAGACTTATTTGATGGTGATTTCGCCGCATCCGGACGATTGCGAATTCGGTGTTGCGGGAACCGTAGCCAGACTGACGCAGGAAGGCAAGAAGGTCATTTACGTAATATGCACCAACGGGGATAAGGGCACCAGCGACAGGAAAATGAAGCCGGAGAAGCTGGCTAAAATCCGGGAAGAGGAGCAGCTGGCGGCGGCCAAGGTGCTGGGTGTCAGCGATGTCGTTTTTTTACGCTACCCGGACCAGGGTCTTGAAGATAACCATGAGTTCAGGAGAGACCTGGTGCGCGCGATAAGGCGCTATAAACCTTTTGCCGTGGCGACAGCCGACCCTTATCGCAAGTATATGTGGCACCGCGACCACCGCATTGCCGGTATCGTGGCGCTGGACGCCGTTTTCCCGTATTCCAGGGACCATCTCGCCTATCCGGAGCTGCTCGATGAGGGGCTGGAACCTCACAAGGTGAGAGAGATGTGGTTCTGGGGCGCGGAAGAACCCAACTATAAACTGGACATCACGGACACCATCGATACCAAGTTAGCTGCCTTAGGGTGCCACAAGAGCCAGGTGGGGGACATACCACCGGAGATGCGGAACCGCATGAAAGACTTTGCCAGGATGAACGCCAAGGGGGAGAAATTCGAACTGGCCGAAGCCTTCCACCGCATCGAGATGAGGTATTGACCACTTTTTTTATCATAATTGTCATTCCAGCGTAGGCTGGAATCCATTCACTGTTGTAGAGTATGAAAGGCCTCTGGATTCTGGCCTTCGCCAGAATGACATATGGCGTATTACTACCTCCGATAAAACAGGCTCCTTTATATCATTTACTACTGTCATAATTCCTAGCTAGACAGCCAGGTGACATCGCCGCAGAGGTCGGGACTGTGGGGTCGGGAGGCAAAAACGGCGTACTCTTCCTTAGCTTTTCTTACAGTAGTACCATCGCCGTGGCCGGGGTAAATAACGGTGTCGTTGGGGAGCAAGAATATCTTTTCCGTGATGGATTTTAATATTTGATGGAATTCATCCGGCGTCCATGTCTTACCGGGGCCGCCGGGGAAGATAATGTCTCCGCCGAGCAGATATTTACCGATTTTAAAGCACAAACTGCCCGGCGTGTGACCCGGCACATGCAGCACTTTCACTTTAATATTCCCCAGGGAAATAGTATCGCCATCTTTTAATGATATCTCAGGAGGCGTTTTTAAAGTGGAGGAGTCGGCGGCATGGGCCACCAGGGGTACTTTAAGGCGTGACCTCAATGAAGCCAGAGCTCCCGTGTGGTCGGAGTGGTCATGGGTTAACAGGATGTACCGGGGATTAGTCCCTCGCAGGCTTACGATGATTTCACCGGCTTTCGCGGGGGCATCCACCACAAGGCTATCCCCCGTTTTTTGACAGACCACAATATAGGTGTTGGTGTCCCACGAGCCTAACGTGAGTCTCTCGATGCGGACATCGTTATCATTCACTATGTCAGTCATGCTCTCCAATCTTTTTTTAATTTGTTTAGTAGTGGCACGAGAATCCAGAACCCCTTTTCCCCCACCACTGGATTCCAGCTGGAGTTTACCCCGATTTCATCGGGGCTGGAATGACAAGTCTTTGCTTAAATATATGACAATAGGTTAGTATAGGCTAGTATAAGTATAGCACCTGATTGACAATGAGAGAAAGACTGTCCAGGCTCACATCCAGCATATTGAACCCTTTTCTGGTGAGTTTCATCATCATAGTGCTGCTCGCCTTTAAGTCTACGGCCAGCACCATCGATGCTATAAAATGGGCTTTAATTTCGATTGTTCTCAGCGTGCTGCCGGTATTTATCGTCGTTGTCTACCTGGTCAGGCGTAAGAAACTGAACAACATCTTTGCTAATCCGCGCGAGCAGCGGCATGGGATTTACATACTGGCCAGTGTCCTGGGGGCTATAGGCTGCGGCGTGCTCTGGTGGTTCGGAGCGCCGGAATTGCTGGCAGTTACCTTCACCGCCGGTTTGATAGCTATAGTTATTTTTACGACGATAAACTATTTCTGGAAGATAAGCCTGCACACCGCCTTCATGGCCGCAGCGGTGGTGGTGTTAATTATGGTCTATGGCGCCGCGGCGGCCTGGACATTCGTGTTGCTGCCGCTGGTGGCCTGGGCGAGAATGGAATTGAAGCAGCACTCATGGGCGCAGTTAGCCGCGGGCGCGATACTGGCGGCGGTGATAGTGGTAGGGGTGTTCTGGGGATTCGGGGTGGTGGGATAATAGTTAAGAAAACCTGATGAAAAGGCAAAGAAGTCAATTTCCTAAAATGAGATTATTTTTTTATGTCCTCCCGACTTTATCGGGACCCAGGCCCCTTTGTCCTGCTACTGGATTCCCGCCTTCGCGGGAATGACAAAGAAAAATTTTATAGATTCTTCCCCTTCAGCCGAAGGGTCAGAATGACAAATATGGGAAAGCGGGAATGACGCCAACCCATTGCTAAACACTCTCTATGAATCCTCCCCCTCTCCGCCCTTCCCGCTCTCTTCGTTTTTCTGTTCTTCCTCCTGCTGCAAGAGGGCTTCGAGCTGCTCCATGAGGCGGGCCGCCCGCGGGTAGCCGATGTGCAGTTTCCTCTGCAAAAAGGATGTGGAAACATTATCGTACTGCCTGGCCAGCTCTCTGGCCTGCTCCAGGAGTGGGTCGCGAGGATATCCGCCGATGGTGCCGGAGGGGGTGGTGGCGATAAGCGTCTCCATTTTCAGCTTATCAGGTTCGTCTTTCCTCTGGCTACCCCAGAAATATACCAGCCTTTCTATCTCAGCATCGGAGAGGAAGCAGCCCTGGAGTCGCTTGGGCTTGGCCGCTTCGGTGGGCATGAAGAGCATGTCGCCCCGGCCTAAAAGCTTCTCGGCGCCACCGCCATCGAGGATGGTGCGTGAGTCCACCTGAGAGGTAACGGCGAAGCTTATGCGCGTGGGGAAATTGGCCTTGATGAGCCCGGTAACCACGTCCACCGAGGGACGCTGTGTCGCCACGACCAGATGGATGCCGGTGGCGCGTGCCAGCTGTGCCAGACGGCACAGGTTGGTTTCAACCTCGTCAAAGCCAGACATCATTAAGTCGGCCAGCTCATCAATAATGAGAACCAGATAAGGTAGTTTTTCGCTACTCGATTTATTTTTATTGTATCCCTCGATGTGCCGCGCCCCGGCGGCAGCCAGCTTCTGATAGCGCTGGTCCATCTCCTGCAATAGCCAGCGCAGAGCGGACAGAGCCTTAGCGGTATCGACGATGACAGGAGTGGCCAAGTGGGGTATGCTGTTATATTGCGTCAACTCGACTCTCTTGGGGTCGATGAGGATAAAGCGGACATCGTTGGGTGTATTATGCATCATCAGGCAGCAGATAACAGTATTCAGACAGACCGTCTTGCCGCTGCCGGTAGCCCCGGCGACAAGCAGGTGGGGCATCTTGGTCAGGTCGGAAGCGATAGCCTCGCCGCCGGCGCCCTTACCCAGCGCCAGCGCCATCCTGGTCTTGGAAACCAGCTTCTGGAAAGTACTGGTCTCGACTACACCGCGCAGGCTGACCAAATCCGACGTCGTATTGGGCACCTCAACGCCGACGAAGGCTTTTCCCGGCACGGGGGCTTCAATCCTGATGGTAGGCGCCGCCAGGGCTAAGGCAAGGTCGTTGGACAGGGAGTTAATCCTCTCCACCTTGACCCTGGTCCGGGACACCTCTTCCTTCCTGACCTGTACGTTGCCGTCGCGGTCTTTCTCTTTAATTTCCTTATACTTGATATCCCAGCCCGGTTCCACGCCGAACTGGGTAACGGTGGGGCCGGCGTTAATCTGCACAACCTTGGCGTCGACACCATAGCTGGCCAGCGTTTCTTCGATAAGCTTGGCCCTCTGCTGGTTATCGGCTTCGCTGAACGAGACCTCAGGAGTCAGGTCCAGGATATCGACAGGGGGGAGACGCCAGCCATCGATAACTACCCCTGCTGATGATTGACCGTACTTTTTCCAGACATCATCGGCGACCTGCCGCAGTTCCTGCCTGGATGGCGCAGAATCAGAGGACTTCGCGCCGGGTCTCAAAGCGGCCGCCTTTTCCGCCAGAGCTTCCAGCCTCTTCCTGGAACTGATGACCTCTGGCGACTCCTCTGTTACCGAAGTCGGAATCCTCGGTTGAAAAAGGCGTCGTACCGGTCGCTTAACTCCGTGCCCGGTGGGTCGCTTACGGACCGATAGCCTCTTTAACCGTTCGTACAGCCAGATAAAGAACCTCTTTATCACCCGGAAGCTGGGACGCGGCGCTACCAGAAAAATGCCGATAACCAAAAGGGCAAATATACATAAGCCGTAAATGAAAAAATAGTTCGGGTAAGAGATAATGGCACGCCCGAAAGAACCACCCAACCCGTTTTCTAATAGATAGCTCGTATAATCGAAACTGGACATGATTCCCCAGGCTGCCAGGACGAAGGCGATGCCGCCCAGCCACCGGTTCCAATAAAAGAACAAAATGCGGAACTTGCGCCGCCACAACAGCGTGCCCCAGGTAACGATGGCGGCGAGAATAAAGACGAGACCCCAGCCGAAAAGCTCACGGATAGTCTTGAAAAAATCCTTTAAAGCTTCCCGGAATATCACCAGCAGCACGATGACGATAAAAGTGAAAATTATTTGACGCATCGGCCTGGAGAAGATGAACCGGAAGAAACCGCCCGATGAGCCAGACTTTCCGGGCTTCTTCCTCGACCTGGGCTTTTCATTCGAGAATGATTTTTTTCTGGGCATACGACTCCTGTTGAGACTTAAAAACCTCTGGCTATACTTTAACCATAAAGGGAAGAATCATGGGATGGCGCTTGGTTCTATCATAATAGAATTTTTCCAGGGTATCCTTGACCTTGGTATTGATAAAGCTCCACTCGGTAACACGGTCGCCGCTGTGGTCAAGCGTGCGGGCCAGCAATTCACGGCTATCGTCCATCAAGTCCTTGAACTCCCTGGTGTCGATAAAACCCCGGGTAACGATGTCAGGACGTCCCACGAGTTTGCCCGTCTGCCGGTTGACGGCGATAATCACCACGACGATGCCATCGCGGGACAGCATCCTTCGCGTGCGCAGGACGACCCCGTCGATATCGCCGACACTCAGGCCGTCGACATACACATGCCCCGAGCCGACTTTCCCGTTTATCCTGGCCATATCGGCGTTGAGTTCGAGGACATCGCCGTCCTCAAGGACAAAGATACTTGCGGCAGGAATCCCAACCGATTCCGCCAGACGGGCGTGCAGACTCAGGTGCCGGTACTCTCCATGGATGGGGGCGAAAAACCTGGGCTTGACCAGGCTCAATATCAGTTTTAGCTCTTCCTGGCTGCCGTGACCGTGGACATGCACATGCCCAATCTTATCGTACATTACCTGGGCACCCTGCTTAAAAAGACTGTCCACAGTTCTGTTTACCAGAGATTCATTACCCGGAACAGGTGTTGCCGATAAAACGATGGTGTCACCACGCTGGATATGCACGTGGCGATGGTCGCGGTTAGCCATACGCACCAGCGCTGAGGTAGGCTCTCCCTGACTGCCGGTGGTAACCAGGACAATTTTATTATTGGGCAGGCCCTTGACTTCATCAATCTTGCCCAGTATACCGTCAGGGGCATTGAGATAGCCCAGTTCCAGAGCGATATGCACCGTATCGGTCATGGAGCGTCCGACGATAAAGACACGCCGCTCGTGTCTGGCGGCAGCATCGATAACCTGCTGAATGCGCGAAATCAGCGAGGAAAAGGTAGTAATAATCACTCTCCCCGGAGCATTGGCGATAACGCGGTCAAGCGATTCGCCGACTATTTTCTCGGAGGGGGTATATCCGGGAAGCTCGGCATAGGTGGAATCGGCGAGCAGGAGTAAAACTCCCTGGGCGCCCAGCTGGGCTAATCGTGAAAGGTCGGTGGGTTTACCGCTGACCGGTGTATGGTCAATCTTAAAATCGCCGCTATGAATGACAATTCCCTCGGGTGTGTGTATGATGATGCCGGCGGCATCGGGGATGCTGTGGCAGACAGGAAACAGCTCGACTTTAAAACTGCCGAGGATGATTTCCTTTCCATAGTTCAATACTTTAAGGTTGACTCCCTCGCGTGTCTTCCTTTCCTTTAGTTTGACGCGGATGAGTCCGTTGGTAAGTTTCGTCGAATAAACGGGCACATTATCAAGCTGGGGTAGCAAATAGGGCAGGGCGCCGATATGGTCTTCATGCCCGTGGGTGATGATGATACCTCTTACTCTTTCCTTTCTTTCGATAATATAAGTCACGTCGGGGATAACCAGGTCGATACCAAGCATTTCTTCTTCGGGAAACATGAGGCCGGCGTCAATAATAATAATGTCATTATCGTATTCCAGCACCATCATGTTCTTGCCGATTTCCCCCAGTCCACCAAGAGGGATGACTTTTAACTTAAACTTTGACATAAATCTAAACCTCGAACATATTTAGCTGCTGCCCGCCTGAGGCGGACGGCCTGGCTTCCTGAACATTCCTGGCTTCAGCCAGTAGCTTCGGAATTTTAAGCATATCAGCCTCTATAGCCTGCCGTAGACTCTGCTGGTGAAGAGCGGCGGCCGGATGATACATGGCATAGTAGATAACATTATCACGCTTTACCGCTGTACCATGAATCTTGCTGATGCTCTTACCCGGAAAGTACCTCGCCATCGAGTAGCGACCCAGGGTGACAATCATCGTGGGTTTGATTATCGCAATCTGGCTGTCCAGCCATTGACGGCAGTTCTGTATTTCCGTGGGTAGGGGGTCGCGATTATCGGGCGGGCGGCACTTGATGACGTTGGCGATATAGACCTGCTGGCGCTTCAAATTTATGGAAGCGAGTAATTTATCCAGGAACTGCCCGGCCTGTCCGACGAAGGGGCGTCCCTGCTGGTCTTCGTGCCAGCCGGGTGCCTCGCCGATAAATATGATATCGGCGTTTTCCGCACCTTCACCGGGGACAACTTTAGTGCGCAACTTGGCTATATCACACTTATGGCAAAGGGCTATCTGCTGGTAAAGCTCAGTCAGTGCAGACATATCGATATATCTCTGAGAGTATGATAACATTGACGATATGTCAAGTCAATTTATCGGGGTCACGATAAAGCTGTTTTCAGGCTAAACTCTTGCTTAGTTCCAATACCCCAATCATACTGGTACTATCAATTGTGCCATTTCGCTGAGGTCAAAGGAGAGCCTCCTGGATGATAGACGGAAAAGGCAGTCTCATGAAAAGGCTTATCGGTAGCGAGCTGGCTACTATCATCGTTATCATGGGCATAGCCAATATGGCGATGGCTATCCTGCAACCGGTGCTGCCTCTTTACCTCACCTCCATTGGGGTCGGTCCTTCTCTCATCGGTCTGATGCTAGCTGTAAGTATGGTGGGCATGGTATTCGGGGAGAGTTCCGGCGGGTGGCTGGCGGATAAAGTAGGCTTGAAAATCCCGTTAAGCGTGGGGACCTTTCTCTGCGCTCCTTTGGTATTATGCTTTGTTTTCACGCGCGGTATCCCCAGTGTTTTCCTCATTTTTTTATTCTGGGGAGTAGTCCGGGCGGCGATATTCGGGCCGGCGCGCGGCTATATCGGTAATACCGCAACTCTATCGAATAAAGCTACCCTCATTGCCATCTACATGACAACGCAATCGGTCGCCCGGAGCCTCGGTTCACTTGCCAGCGGCTTCGTTGCCGACAACTGGGGCTACAACTGGGACTTTTATATATCAGTCGGCATTTCCATTCTGGCCGGTATCCTGGTAATAAGCGGGTTGAGAAAAATCCCCCTATTGAAACCCAATGTAAAATCGACACGTCTTTCTCGTACCCCGCAATCAACCACGAGCAGGTCGGCGGTCGACTACCGGCTGTTCATCATCCAATGCGTAATTGTCGCGCTCTTTTTAATGGGAATGGGAGTCAACTCCTTTTTACCGCTGGTGGCGACCGAGGTGGTGGGAGTGAAAGCAACACAGGTCGGCATTCTTTTTACCATCAGCGGGCTGGTCAATACCGTGCTGCTCATTCCGCTGGGAAGACTGGCCGACAGGAGGGATAAAAGAACATTGATGGTGATAGGCATTTTACTATCAGCCGCAGCCCTGGTTGGAATAGCTTATACCAAGAGATTCCCAATCCTCATACTGTTTTCTGTCATCAATAGCTTAAGCTTCGCCATGTATACCCCGGCGGCGGTAGCCCTGCTATCCAACACAGTACCGGCTTACTGGCAAAGTACGGCGATGGGAATCTACGGAGCCGCTGAGGATATCGGCATTATCATCGGGTCAGGGGCGGGGGGATTTGTCTGGAATGCAGGGGGGCCATCAGCGCTCTATTTTATGGGTGGCGCCGCCTGCGTAACGGGCGCGATAATATGCCTTGGCTTTATTAGAGGTAAGGTCGTTAAGAAGGGCTTGAAATAATGGGGGTGGTGGGGAAATACTATTTTATTATCGGAAGACCCGCCGCCTCCCAGGCTGTAATGCCGCCGTCCATGTTGTAGATGTCCTTGAAGCCGAGCTTTGCCATGACATTACTGGCCGCCGCGCTGCGCTTGCCGCTATGGCAATAGACAATATAGGTCACGTTTCTATTAAGTTTATCGACTTGTTCTATGAAATCCGCCGAATTGAAGTCGATATTAAGAACGTTTTCGATGTGCCCGTCGACATATTCCTGCGGTGTGCGCACATCGATAAGGCTAATGATTTTACTGCTAATTAACATCATATGAGATGCTTCATCGGGGGTAATATCTTTGACCACCTGCGGCTGAGTCAGTGCCGGGATTTTTACAGCCTCCCCGGTGATGTAGTCGCACCCGCTTATCGCTAAGGACGACCCCACCAGCAACGAGAATAATATCAGTAATAAAACAGACCGTTTTATATTTATCATGGCTTTTCCTCCATTTTGCTAAGCATAAAAAATCAGAAGCTATAGGTAGAGGGAATTACTGCCCGAGGGAAATGCTGCCAGCGAAGATTCCCCTGGCGACTACAGCGCGACCAGCTTAACGGAGTAGACGTCCGGGATGGAGAGTATTTGCTGCTGCTGTTTTTCCGGCAGGGGTTCATCCAGGGTCAGTACCAGCAGAGCCTGACCTCTCGGCCTGAGGCGTCCCAGATGCATGGAGCTGATATTTACGTTGGCATCACCGGTAATTTTACCCACCGCCCCGATAAACCCGGGCCGGTCAAGGTGGTCGGCGAAGAGGAAACAGGAGCCGGGAGTAGGGACGATATCAAGCCAGTAATCGTTAATCCGTACGATGTGCGATTCATTGTGCATGACAGTCCCGGCCACGGCGCATACTTTCGTGGTGGTAGTTATCTCTACGGTAAGAAGGCTGGTGTAGTTGGCGCAGGTGGCTTCCTTCACTTCGATGACGGTCAGGCCGCGCTTGGCGGCTATCAGGTTGCAGTTGACGATATTGACCCTTTCCTCGCTGATACCTTCGAGCAGGCCGCCGACTACCGCCGCTTTGAGGGCATTGGTGTCATAGTTGGCGATATCACCTTCGTACTTGATACGGATAGTCTTCGCCTGCCCTTCGCCCAGCTTATAGACCAGTTTACATAATGTAGGAGCCAGCTTCATATAAGGCGCCAGCGCCGCCAGGGTCTCCGAGGGTATGTAAGGAACGTTAATTGCCGACCGGGCCGGCTGACCCTTGAAAACATCGACAATCTGCTCGGCGACATCCCTGGCCGCCAGAACCTGCGCCTCGGTCGTGGAAGCGCCCAGGTGGGGCGTAACGATAATATTATCCTCGCCGAAAAGGACACTCTTCGTGCAGGGCTCTTTCTCAAAGACATCTATCGCCGCGCCGGCTACTCTCTTTCCCCGAATCGCCTTTACCAGCGATTTTTCGTCGATAAGACCGCCCCGGGCGGTGTTGATGATGCGCACCGTCGGCTTGACCATCGCCAGTTCTTTCGCCCCGATAATGCCTCTGGTCTGGGCCGTCAGCGGAATGTGCAGGGTAATAAAGTCCGATTCCTGAAGCAATTGACCTTGCTCGACAAGCGTTACGCCGAGCTTCTTGGCGTATTCCAGGGAAACCAGAGGGTCGATGCCCAGCAGCCTCATCTCGAATCCCTGCGCCCGCTTCGCCACCTCCGACCCAACATTACCCAGCCCGATGATACCAAGCGTTTTACCCCTCAGCTCGGTGCCCATGAACTCATTGCGCTTCCAGACGCCGCTCTTGAGCACAACATTCGCCTGAGGGATATTGCGTGCCAGAGCCAGCAAAAGAGCGATAGTGTGTTCGGCGGCGGAGACGGTGTTGCCGGTGGGGGCGTTCACCACGACGACGCCGCACCTTGTCGCCGCCTCTACATCGACATTATCAATACCGACGCCGGCCCGGGCGATAACCTGCAAATTCTTTCCCGCCTCGATGATATCTGCCGTGACCCTGGTCTGGCTACGCACCATCAGGGCTTCATAATCGCCGATAACGGCGATGATTTCTTTCGGTTTCAGTCCGACCCTGATATCTACATGGGATTCTTTCCGCAGAATTTCGATGCCTTCTTCGGAAATTTCGTCGGTAATCAGTACTCTCTTTCGCGTATCCGCCATAGGACTTTCCTTACTTTTTCATTCCAGTAAAGCCGGCCCTGGGTAAAACAGCTTTTATAGCCGAAAGCACTTCTTTGATGTCCTTATCATCGACCATGCCAAGGTGGCCGATGCGGAATATCTTACCATCGAGCGTTTGCTGACCGCCAGCCAGCACCACTTTGTATTCTTCCCTCAGAATCTGACGCAGCTTCTTGCCGTCAAGGCCTGCCGGGATACCCACGGATGTGACCGTATTAGAGGCGTGGCTCTCTTCGGCAAAAAGGGGTAAACCCAGCTTTTTAATACCTTCACGGGTTATCTGGCCGATATGAGCGTGACGGTCGAAGATATTGTTAATACCCTCTTTCAGCATCATTTTAAGAGCCACCGTAAGAGCATACACAATAGATACAGCCGGTGTCCAGGGGTTCTCTTTCTTCTCATCCAGATTCTTTTTAGCTCTGGTAAAGTCCCAGTAGAAACGGGGCATCTTAGCTTCGGCATGGGCTTTCCAGGCCTCCGGACTGACGCTGACCATCGCCAGGCCGGGCGGGACCATCCACCCTTTCTGGGAGGCCGTAATAACGACGTCACAACGCCAGTCATCAACCGGCAGGTTGATGGACCCGAGGCTGCTGATGGCATCGACGATAAGAAGCTTGCCGGCATCTTTAACAACTTCGCTGATAGCGCCGAGGTCATTGGTCACGCCGGTGGAGGTCTCGTTATGGGTCACCAGCATGGCTTTTACCCCGGGATTTTCTTTAATAGCTTTCCTCACAGCGTCAGGGTCAGCCGCTTTGCCCCACTCCGCCTTTAGCGAGACTAAATCGGCACCAAACTGTTTAGCAATACCGGCAAAGCGGTCGCCGAAAACACCGATGCTGACTGATAATACCTTATCTCCCGGCGATAGCATATTCACTACCGCCGCCTCCAGGCCGCCGGTACCGGAGCCGGTCAGTATCAGGACATCGTTTTTGGTCTGGAATACTTTTTTCAGGTCCTCAGTAACGTCGGTAAGCATCTGGTGGAACTCCGGCCCGCGATGGTTTATCATGGGCCAGGCCATCGCCTTGAGGACCTCCGGCGGGCAGGGGGTGGGGCCCGGGATACGCAATTGTGCCATGTGTTCGTCTCCTCTAATATTTAATCCGTATTAATCACTTTAACAAAGCGGTGTTTACCGACTTTGACAACGCTGCCACTGGAAACCTGGAATTGGTACCTGGTTACCTTCTTCCCACCTATTTCCACTGCTCCCTGATTAATGAGACGGCTGGCTTCACTGGCGCTGGAAGCCGTACCGGTTGCCGTAAGTAGCCGCCTGACATCAACCTCTCCGGTGGAAAAGCGAAGAGCATTAAATGAGAGGCGATGCTCCTGTATTTCTTCTGGCAGCTCTTTTTTCTGCACCACTTTTTCAAAATGCTCTTCAGCCTCTTTAGCTTCCTTATCGCCGTAAAGCTGGGTTACGATTTCACTGGCAAGGCGTTTTTTCAGGACCATCGGGTTAACGCTACCATTTTCAAGCTGCTTCCTGAATTCCGCAAGCTCTTCATCAGGGACATCGGTCGTTAGTTCAAAGTACTGCATGATAAGGTCGTCACGGATGGACATCGTTTTACCATAGATATCCTCCGGCGGCTCGGCGATGCCGATATAGTTGCCCACGCTTTTACTCATCTTCTGTACCCCATCAGTACCAACTAGTAACGGCACCATGAATATTTGCTGTGGACGTTGCCCCACCATGGACTGGAGCTCCCGTCCGACCAGCAGGTTGAATTTCTGGTCGGTCCCTCCAAACTCGACATCAGACTGTATGGCCACGGAGTCGTAAGCCTGGAGCAGCGGGTAGAGCAATTCCGTGATGGCAATCGGCCGCCCCTCGTTAAATCTCTTATTAAAGTCATCCCGGGCCAGGAACTGGGCGACGGTAAATTTGCTGGTCAGGCGGACAACGTCAGCGAGGTTGAACTTGCCGAACCACTCGCTCTGCCACTTTATCTCGGTCTTTTCCTTATCGACAACCATGAAGAACTGCTTCATGTAGGTATCGGCGTTGGCTTTGACCTGTTCCGCCGAGAGCATCTTGCGTGTCACCGAGACCCCGCTCGGGTCGCCTATCTGGGCCGTCCAGTCCCCCACTATCAGGATGACCTGGTGACCCAACTCCTGAAATTGACGCAGCTTTCTAAAGACGACCGTATGACCGAGGGTAATGTCGGGGGCACTGGGGTCGAGACCAAACTTGAGGCGTAGTTTCTTCTCTGAACGCAGCAACTCCTTCAGTTCATCCTCGACGATAATCTCAGCCACCGCCCGCTTGAGCAGGAAGTTCATATCCTTATTATTTACAGATTTACTCATGGTCGCCATAACTAATTTACTCCCATAGACTCAAGTATGATTTTTCCCTGCCTGACGTCCTCGGCTATCTGTTTCTTCAGTTCTTCAACGCTGGCAAACTTCTTCTCATCACGGATTCGAGCCACAAAATCGACGGAAAGCTCGTGCCGATACAGGTCACCGCTATAATCAATAAGGTAAGACTCTATGGTGCGCTCGGTGTTACCGAAGGTCGGGTTTCGCCCGATATTGGTCATCGTCTGGTATACCTTGCCATCAATGCGAGCCAGGCCGGCATAAACGCCATCCGGAGGGATAGCCTGCCCGGAGCTTACGTCCAGATTGGCGGTAGGGAAGCCCAGGCCTTCTCCCCGGCCGGCCCCGGTAACCACTTTTCCGTGGAGGCTGAAGGAATGGCCGGTTAACTCTTTGAATTTCTTCATGTCGCCGTCAGACAGAGCCTTCCTGATGGCGGTGCTGCTGACTACCTCGCCGTTGACAGTCAGCGGAGGTACCACGGTGACGCTGAAATCCATTTCCCGCCCCAATCGGCGGAGGGTAACGATGTTACCCTGCCTTTCTTTTCCCAGGGCAAAGTCAGGACCAATGACCAGTCCGCGCATCTTAAGGTGTTTTTGCAGTAGATTAATGAACTGGCGGGCGTCAAGGCGGGCCAAATGCGCCGTGAAGGATAACGGCACGACGATACCGACGCCTTCCTCGTGGAGAAGCGTTATTCTCGTTTTGATATCGGTAATGAAGGGCAGCTTTTTCCCTGACGACAGCAAATCTTCGGGATGCTGACGGAAGGTCACCACGGCGGGAAGCAACTTTCTTTCTCTGGCCTGCTTAAGCAGCTCAGAAATCAGGTGCTTATGTCCGAGGTGCACGCCGTCAAAGACACCGATAGTCAGCACGGCATCTCGCCCGGGTGAAAACCTGGCTAATTCTTCCTCAACCAACACGCCTTCTTCTCCTGAAACCGGAAATAATTCCCAAAAGAGGTTTTGAAAATAGAATTCCTCAGGGAAACAGTCCGATTAATTACTATAATGTTATCATAAGCCCAGATAGGCGTCAAACGTATTTAGAGTAAGTGAAAAGTAAAAAGTAAAAAGTCAAAGCTCAAAACTGGAGCGAAAAACCCAAAACTCTAATAGGTCGTTTAACAATTCTAAAAATCTGATATTTCCCGCTCGCCCTGGTTCCACTGAGTCACCACGAAGTGAGCCTGTCGAAGGGCAGTTAATCATATCTCTATGGTTCGACAAGCTCACCATGAGGGGTTGCTAAACGACTTCACTCTATCGGTTTTGACCTGACAGCAAATGCTACCCGAACCGGTAAAGCACCAGTCCGGCGGGCACCTTGGGATAGAAGTAAGTTGATTTCCGTGGCATGCGGTCGCCCGCGTCGGCGATAGCCTTGATGACCCCGGGCTTGACCGGGTTGACGATGAGAGCCAGCTGGTATTCGCCTTCCAGTACCTTTTTGATAGCCTCCGGCACATCATTGGTATAGTCGAGAAATGCGCCGGCGATATCATGGGTCAGTCCGAGAAGCTCTTCCAGTATGACATGGTCGACGATACTTACATCGAGCTTCTGGTAAAGCTCCGAATGGAAGTAGGGGAACATCGGACGAACGACGCTGAAATCGCGTAATGTAAGTAAAAGGAGTTGTCCTTTTTTAAGGCCGTACAGGACAAGCTTTACCTCGTCCTTATCTTCAGAGAGCAGTCCGCTAATTTGCGACCTTATATTAGCTTTGTTTAAAGTAAGTTCTTCGACAGTAAAGAATTCTTGCAGTCCGTCCAGCAAACCGTCAAGGGCGGAACGCGTCATACCCCGTACCAACCGGTGCGCCGGCAGGATAACGAGACCGGGGTCGGCAATATCTGTCAGTGTCATCATCACGAAATCGAAGGGCTGGCTTCCAGCCGGGGATTGTTCATAGGTGCGTCTCTCCCGCTGATAAGCCAGGGCGCTTTCATAGCGGTGATGCCCGTCGGCAATATAGAGCGGCCGGTCCGCCAGACAGTCGCGTATCCTGTCGATGGGTTCAGCATTCGTGATAGACCATAAACGATGGCTTTCGCCGTTCACAGTATTGGCGCTGAGGGCAGGCTTGCCCCGGGTCTGCGTATCCAGTATCGATGATATTTTCCCCTCCCCGTCCTCGTAGAGGGCCATGATGGGGCTGGTATTGGCCTGGAGCGCCCATAACAGGTTTAAACGTTCACCCCTGGGTCTGGAAAGGGTGCCCTCATGCGGGCGGACAATCATTTTACTCCAATCTTCCAGTTTGACCAGGCAATTGATGCTGCGGCGGCGGTATGTTTTTTCCTGGTGGGTGAAATAATGGTCGTCGATATAGAAGGAGGGCTTTTCATCAACCTTGAGGATGCCCTGCTCCAGCCATTTTCTCAGAGTGGCCGAGGCGCGGGTATATTTATTATCCATGTCCTTGTCCTGGGGCAGATCCCGGCCGAACTCAATGCGGACAAAATTATAATCGCTGCGTTGATAGAGTTCCTGCTGCATCTGTGGGGTGATAATGTCGTAGGGTGGACAGATGACCTTCGCCAGGTCTTTCACCAGCGATGGATTGTAGTGCACGCCATGAAACGGGCGAATATCCGCCAAGCCTGGCTCCTTTTGTAGCTAATTCAGTAACAGACTATTTCTCACAGTTTAGCTTACCCAATGGAAATGGCGCAAGTATTGATTGTACGGGAACGGATACGCTTACTTGTCATTCCAGCGAAGGCTGGAATCCATAAAAATACCACAGTCTGGATTCTGGCCTTCGCCAGAATGACTTAGCCTATTCTTTCACTCTTCATCCCGACTTTTCAGCCAATGATAATCTACTCTTTGAGTATGTATTTTTTAATGAAAAAAGTCATCGTTTCAGGTATACTATTTGATATCAAATTAATTGCTGGAGGGCATATTGATAGTCAGAAAACTCGTGGTAGGGCCGTATGCCAGCAACTGCTATATTGTAGGCTCAGAAGCAACAAAAGAAGGTATGATAATCGACCCCGGCGCTGACGCCAAAGAGATTCTGCGGACAGTCGAGAAGCTGGGACTGAAGATAAAACTCATCGTTTTGACCCACCGCCATCCCGACCACGTCGGTGCAGCGTCACAGGTCAAGAAAGCCACCGGCGCCGAGGTGGCCGCGCATGAAGAATGCGCCAGATACCTGCCACAGTCGTCGAGCTATATCTACGAACCCCCTTACGAAGGCGCACCGAAACCAGGGCGTATTCTCAAGGATGGCGACAGTATCGATGTCGGCGACCTTCATTTCACTGTCCTTCATACGCCGGGGCATACCCCCTGCGGCATCAGCCTCGCGGGTGAGGGGCATGTCTTCACGGGGGATACCCTTTTCAACTACGGCATCGGCAGATACGATTTGATTGACGGCGACTATAATCAGCTTATCAGCGGTATCCGCAACAAGCTGTTCACCCTGCCCCCTGAGACTATCGTCCATCCCGGCCACGGTCCGGACTCGACCATCGGCACAGAAAAGCGGGCTAATCCTTTCCTGAGATAAAGTAAAAGGAGGTCCTATATGGGAACATTTGTCCTTATTCACGGTGCCTGGCACGGACGTTGGTGCTGGCAAAAGGTAATACCATTATTGGAGAAGGCAGGGCACAAAGTAGTAGCACCTGATCTGCCTGGTCATGGCGAGAACAGGGCGAAGGCCACTGAAGAAGTAACCCTGCAGGATTACCTGAGCTGTGTTTTTGGGGTTCTAGATAGGCAGCCTGAACCGGTAATTCTGGTCGGGCACAGCATGGGAGGTATGGTTATATCACAGGTAGCCGAATACAAGCCGAATAAAATCAAGAAGCTGGTCTACCTGTGTGCTTTTCTGCTTAAGGATGGTGAGTCTCTGGTTGAGTCTATGCTACAAGAGGGTGCACCGCCTCCCGAACCCTTTAACATGACAGACGCGGCTTTGAAGGAATTCTTTTACGGAGATTGCTCCGATGCCGATTTCAAGTCGGTTAAAGCCCGGCTGGTGCCTCAACCGAAAGCCCCTGTCACCACACCAATCCACATCACCGATAAAAACTACGGGCGGGTACCACGAGTTTACATCACATGTCTCCTTGACCAAGCCATCAATCCAGCATACCAGAAGCAGATGTATACTGCTATGCCATGCCAGCGCGTTATTTCAATGAATACGAGCCATTCTCCGTTTCTTACGGCGCCGAAAGAACTCGTCAAGAACTTGGTATCAATAGCGACTTCTTAAAAGAGTTCGGGCTGGTCAGAAAAAAAAGGGGCATGACCTTAATAAATCATGCCCCCTTAGATTTTTTACGAACCTTTTAGACGGCGATGAACAGCGGGCACATCACCAGCGTGATGGTTGCTAATAGTTTTACCAAAACGTGTAGAGAAGGCCCGGCGGTGTCCTTAAGGGGGTCGCCGAGGGTATCGCCGACGACAGCCGCCTGATGGGCAAACGATTTCTTGCCCAGGACGTTGCCGTTCTCATCCTTGAGTTGACCGTCCTCAATCATCTTCTTGGCGTTATCCCAGGCGCCGCCGCCGTTGTTCATGAAGGACGCCATCAAGATGCCGCCGATGGTACCGACCATCAGCACCGCGGCAACAACCATAGCGGCGTCAATGTTCATGGCACTGAAGGAGGGGATTTTGCCGAGGTATTTGAAAACTACGCCGATGACGATTGGACTTAATACCACCAGCAGTCCGGGGGCAATCATTTCCCTCAGACCGGCGCGGGTGGTGATATCTACTGCTTTGCCATAATCCGGCTGGTGGGGATGGGCGGGGTCTTTAGGATTAAGAATCTCGGGGTCAGCGCGGAACTGGCGGCGGACTTCCTCGATAATCTTAGAGGCCGTCTTGCCGACAGCTTTAATCGCCCAGGCGCTGAAGAGGTAGACAATCATCGCGGCGAGTAGAGCGCCGATAAATACCTCGATTTGAGCGATGTTGACGACATTGTATAAACCTTCTGTGCCGAACTTGATTAGTGAGACCCTGTCAAGGTAAGCCTGGAACAGGAGGAATGCGGCCAGACCGGCGGATACCATCGCATAACCCTTGGTCAGGGCTTTGGTGGTATTACCGACGGCATCCAGACGGTCGGTGATCTTACGCACTTCCGGTCCGGCACCGGCCATTTCGTTAATGCCGTTGGCGTTATCGGTAATAGGACCGAAAGTATCCATGGATAGAACGTAGGGGCAGGTCATCAGCATCCCCATCGTGGCTACCGCGGTGCCGAAGGCTCCGGCTCCCTGGACGCCGCTCTGTGTGCCCATCCAGTAGGCAAGCAGCAGAGAGACGCCGATGATAAGAGCGGTGGCGAAGGTGGTGGAAAAGCCTACGGACATGCCCATGATGATATTGGTCGCTGGTCCGGTCTTGGATGCCTCCGCAATCTCGCGCACCGGTTTATAACGCGACTCGGTGTAGTACTGTGTTACAAAGACGATAACGATGCTGGCGAAAATGCCAACCAGACCGGCACCGAAGAGCCACCAGTTGTGTAACATATAATTAACCGTTATCGCCAAACCGACAACGGATAGGGCGATAGCGACAAAATAGCCCCGGTTGAGGGCATTCATGGCGTTCTCGCTCTCTTTAGCTTTTACCGAAAGGAGCCCAATCATGGAAGCGAACATACCGAATCCGCGTACGCAGAGTGGGAAAAGTATCCAGGCCACGTTATTCGTAGCCATATAGGCAAAGACACCCAGAATCATGGCACCGATGTTTTCGGCGGCAGTGGACTCAAAAAGGTCGGCGCCGCGGCCGGCGCAGTCGCCGACGTTATCGCCGACGAGGTCGGCAATAACGGCGGGATTACGCGGGTCATCCTCAGGGATGCCGGCTTCAACCTTGCCCACGAGGTCCGCGCCGACATCAGCCGCCTTGGTATAGATACCGCCGCCAAGCTGGGCGAAAAGCGCTACGAAGCTGGCGCCAAAACCGAAGCCGACAATAAGATGGGGTGCGATTTGCGGGTTATTATTGCCCCCATAGGCGAAAAAGATGACAGTAACGCCGATAAGGCTGAGGGCAGTGATAAGGAAGCCGGAAACGGCGCCGCCGCGAAGAGCGACTTCAACCGCCTCCTTAAGGCTTCTCTGAGCGGCGGCGGCGCAACGGACATTTGATTTTACCGCGATGTACATGCCGATGAAGCCGGCCAGACCGGAGCAGAAAGCACCGACAAGGAAGGCTATTGAAGTACGCCATCCTACATCCAGACCGCTGTAGCCGTACTTCTCCATACCGGTATGACCCAGCACGCCCACCAGTACGCCGATGATGATGGCAATTGCCACCGAGTACATGGCGATGGTGCTATACTGGCGCTTGAGAAACGCCCAGGCACCCCGAAAGATAATATCGCCGATTTCTTTCATTTTAGGTGTGCCGGTGGGGCGTTTCATCACGTTTCTAATTAGTAAAAGGGCAAAGATAATAGTAATTACCCCGGCTGCAGGTACAATCCAGAATATTCCTGGTAACATATCCCCTCTCTTCTAGTTAAGCTCAAAAAGCTTAAGCTTTATTTTTTATACTTCCTGGCGAGTCTGTCGCTTTACACGAGAATCGACCCGCCCGGCTAATTTTGAATCGTTAAAAAATAGAGCAGGGTATAATTACGCCTGCTCTATGTTATGTAACCATTTCCAGACCATGATAATTCATGATTATATATTATAACGAAGGCATTGTCTACAATTATCTTTAAGCTTTAAACCTTATTAAAAGAGGGTATTTATTAACCCGCTCAGTCATTGCGAGGAGCATAGCGACGAAGCAATCTCTATGTTCGGTGTAAGGGATTGCTTCGCTTCGCTCGCAATGACAACGGGATACCTTTTGGATATTACTAAACACTCTCATCTATAATCACCTATTATGGTTTAGGAGGCGGCGGTCCGGCCGGGCCCATGACATACTGCGGGGTCAGGGCTACGTTCATAAAAATCACAGGTTTATTGACGACCTTGAAGTTGAGCGGGCAGTGTATCGTGTCTTTAGGAATGTGAAGGACAGTAGGTTCGGTGATAATATGCTTTTCGCCTTCCTCGCCCAGCGACATCTCGATGACGGCATCGAACTCGGTGATGTCCAGCGAGTTAGCCCCGTAAAAATGCAGAAACTGGTCGAAGTCATGGGCATGAGCGTCCTTTACCATGAGAAACGGCTTGGTGATACAATTCCACAGGACAGAGAAGTTCTTTTCTCCCACCTCCTTATGCTGGCGGCTGAAGAATATTAACCTGGGACAGAATTGCCCTTTCACTATCGGGTTCTTGAAGAAATATTTACCGTATTTATCTTTCGCCATGCTATTAAATCCTCGTTTTTTCGACTCAATGGAATAAAACCGGCAGCTTTTAGGCTAAAATTTGATACGCGGGATACTGGCTTCCTTCATATTGTCCGCCATCGTCCAGAAAAATGCTTCACCCTTGCGTATGGCGAATACCATCAGTAAAGGGTCTTCCGGCGACTTGACACCAAGGCCTTTGAGAAAACCCCTTTCTTCATAGAACCTCTTCCTGATAACAATATCATCAATAAAGTCTATCTTGCCGGTAACCCTCAAAATATTGCCTTTGGCAGAAAAGCACACCTCCACCTTCTGGTTTTTCTTCAACTGCTTGGCCAGAGCTTTGGTAGATTCCGTGTTGAAATAGAATCCCGTGTCGTCGGCATAATGCATCCCCATTGCCCTGACTCTGGGCTGGTCACCTTCTACCGTAGCCAGGTAGCAGGTTTTATTCTCATTAGCAAACTTGACGCACTCTTTAAAATCTATATCTTTACTCCTTTTTTCGATTCACGGATATTTCAGAATTTCATTTACTGCCCTTGGGATTCCACCTGACGCTGGCATACCGGTCTCTCAGTTTGGGCTTTTCGATTTTACCGGTGGGATTACGCGGCACGTCACCGAACAGAAGGATTCTGGGCCAGGCATACTTGGGCAGCTGCGGTTCGTAGTAAGCCCTCATCTCTTCCTCGCTCAGGTTAACGCCCTCCTTGGGTTGAACGACGGCAGCGACCACCTCGCCGTATCTATCGTCGGGAATACCGATAATGGCCACATCCTTGACCTTCGGCTGGCCGATAAGCACGGATTCGAGGTCGACCGGGTAGATGTTCTCGCCGCCGCTGATAATCAGGTCCTTCTTACGGTCGACATAAGAGATAAAGCCTTCTTCGTCCTGCTTGACCAGGTCGCCGGTATAGAGCCAGCCATTGCGCAGAGTTTCGGCTGTTTTTTCGGGGTTCTTGAAGTAGCATTTCATGATATTGGCGCCGCGGAGAATAATCTCGCCAACAGTGCCCGGAGGTACATCGTTACCTTTCTCATCAACGACCCGGGCATCAATATTTAGCCTGGGGTAGCCGAAAGAGCCGAGTTTATGCAGGTTTTCCAGACCCAGGTGCATACACGGCCCGGCCGACTCGGTCAGGCCATAGTTTTCTTCGTAGTCGATATTCGGGAAATACTTCAGAAAGCGCCGGACCAGCACCGGTGGGATAGGCTGCGCGCCGGAGTGGACCAGACGCAGGGAACTCACGTCATAGTCCGATAGCTTCATTTCGCCTCTATCAAGGGCGGTAACGATGTCCTGCAACCACGGCACCAGAAGCATACAGATTGAAATTTTTTCCTTGTTGATGGTTTCCAGGATGAGTTTAGCGGTCACTCTCTCGCCGCCGGTGGTCAGGACAGCCCTGGCGCCGCCAATCAGGCTGCCGAACCAGTGCATTTTACCGCCGGTATGGTAGAGGGGCTGGATAAGGAGGAAGCAGTCCTTCCTGGTCTCCCGGTGGGAAAAGTTCTCGTTGACGGCGGTGTGTTCCAGGCTGCGGTGGCAGAGGAGAGTAGCTTTCGGGTCGCCCGTCGTGCCGGAGGTAAAGTATAAACCGGCTTCATCCTCGCCATTCAGCAGGATTTGGGGGGGTACGGGAGAGGATTTAGCCAGCACGGCATCATAAGACTCCATACCTTTAGGGAGTTTTTCACCTTCGAAGATATATTTCTTTATCGTCGGCAGTTCTTTGCGGATTTCCTCCACGCGGTCGGTGAAGTCCTGGTCCAGAATCATAATCTTGGGTTCGGCAATATCGACGCAGTATTTAATCTGACGGCTGATGAACCTGAAGTTGAGAGGCGCGGCTATGGCGCCTGTCTTCAGAATGCCGAAATATGCCTCGAGCCACTTAATGGAATTCATCATAAGATGCATGACGACATCGCCTTTCTTAATGCCCCTGGCAATAAGGGCATTGGCCACGCGATTGGCATTGTCGTCGAACTCTTTCCAGGTAATCGCCTTTCTAAAATTCTTGCTCGGCGCTATTTCAATTAAAGCAGTCGAATTTGGGGTCAACCTGGCATTTCTGGCAAGCATTTCCGTGATAGTCATAATCCTGGCTCCTTCCACCTTACATTTGCATGAATGTTTCCGGGAAAATTATATTCATGAAGTAACTGTAACCTGACGAGAGGAAAATTACCTTAGCTAAGTCTTTTTCTGGATTGCCACTGGCGGGCGTGGTGAACACGATTGATTATAGTCTATAAAAACGTAAAATGTCAATTCACTCAGCTTTGAGAGCAAGGTAGCGCTGTGTTATAATTCTGGTAAGGGAAAGACATAAAATGATAGAACAACTCGATAAAATTGAGAAACGTTACCAGGAGATAGACGAGAAACTGGCTCAGACCGAGGTGGCGACCAATCTCAGCCAGGTGCAGGCTCTGGCGCAGGAGCGGGCCGGGCTGGTAGAAGTAATTACGAAATACCGTAAATATAAGAAAGCGGTAAAGGAACTGGAAGACGTTAAGTCGATGCACGATACGGGACTTGACGAGGAAATGACAACTATGGTCAAGCAGGAGATGGCATCTCTGGAAACGAAGCTTGAAAAGTTAACGGAAGAGCTCAGACAGGCCCTTTTGCCCAGGGACCCCAACGATGAGAAGGATATCATCATGGAAATAAGAGCAGGGACGGGGGGCAATGAAGCCGCTCTCTTCGCCGCCGACCTCTTTCGCATGTACAGTCGCCACGCGCAGAGCCACGGCTGGAAAGCCGATGTCATCAGCATCAGCGAGAGCGGCATCGGCGGCTTTAAAGAGATAATATTCGAGGTAAAAGGCAGGGGCGCTTTCAGTCGTCTGAAATACGAAAGCGGCGTGCATCGCGTGCAGCGCGTGCCGGTCACCGAGGCTTCCGGCAGGATTCATACCTCTACGGCTACGGTGGCTGTCCTGCCCAAGGCGGAGGAGGTAGACATAGCTATCAATCCCGACGACCTGAAAATCGATGTTTTTCACAGCGGCGGGGCCGGCGGGCAGAACGTAAATAAGGTAGCCACGGCTATCCGCGTCACACACCTTCCCACGGGAATGGTCGTCGTCTGCCAGGACGAACGTTCCCAGCTACAGAATAAAGTAAAAGCGCTTTCGGTGCTGCGCACGCGGCTACTGGACATAGAACGGCGCAAACAGGAGGAAGAAATAACCTCACAGAGGCGCTCACAGGTTGGCACCGGTGAGCGCGCCGAAAAGATAAGGACCTATAATTATCCCCAGGACCGTGTCTCCGACCACCGCATCAATCTCACCCTTCATAACCTGCCGCGCTTCATGGATGGAGAGCTGGATGAGCTTATCGACACTCTAGCCACTAACGAGCAGGCCAAGCAGCTCGAGGAACAGAAAGTGTGAACCGTAGACAGGCGTTAGCTCAAGCCCGCGAGACTCTGGCAGATAACAATATCGACGATGCCTCCCTGGAAGGTGAGATTCTCTTAAGACATGTGCTGGGAATAAACCGCAGCCAGCTATTTTCAGACCTCGATGGCAATGTAAGCCCTGCCCAGGCAGAAAGCCTGAGAAAGCTCCTGGAGCGCCGCCTGAGCGGGGAGCCTTCGGCCTACATTACCGGGCACCGCGAGTTCTACGGCCTCGATTTCAAAGTAAACCGTCATGTCCTTATTCCCCGCCCCGAGAGCGAACTGCTGGTAGAGAAAGCCCTCAGCCTGTGCCGGAGCCATGCTATGTCCATAATCGCCGATATCGGCACCGGCTGCGGCGCTATCGCTATCTGCCTGGCGAAAAATCTGGCGGCGGCGACCATTTACGCTACCGATATATCATCTCAGGCGCTGGAAGTCGCCGGGGAAAACTGCCGGAGACATGGAGTAACGGATAAGGTCGTTCTTTTACAGGGCGATATGCTGAGAGCTCTGACGGAGCCTGTCGACCTGATAGTTGCCAATCTACCGTATGTCAGGGAAGCGGAATTGGCTGGTAGCGGTCCTTTAAGCTTCGAACCGAAGCTGGCATTAGACGGCGGGGCAGACGGTCTGGCCGGGATAAGCATTTTATGCCGCCAGGCAGGTAAGAAGCTCCGCAACAACGGAAGTATGCTCCTGGAGATAGGGCAGGGCCAGGCGGAGGCCGTGAAGGCTATTTTATATGAAAGCTTCCCGTCAGCCATGATTGAAATCGACCGGGACCTGGCCGGTATCGAGCGTGTTATGAGCCTGTGTTTGACACAGCACCAGATACAATGATAAATTATTTTTGAATTCCGTAAAGACCATATTTTCAAAAAATCTCGAGAAAGAGCGTTCATCAGATGAATATCGTTGTTTGTGTTAAACAGGTCATTGACCCCGAAGCGCCGCCGGCCAGCTTTAAAATCGATGCCGCCGCCAATAAAGCCGAAATGCACGGCGCGCCGCCGGTAATCGACCCTTATGGGGAATATGCGGTGGAGGCTTCTTTGAAAGTCAAGGAAGCCAGGGGCGGGAAAGTCACGGTGATGAGCCTGGGTATAAACCTGCTGCGTGAAGTGGTGAAGAAACCGCTCGCCATGGGCGCCGATGAGCTCATCTTACTCGAAGACGAAGCTTATAACGGCGGCGACGGCTGGTCGACGGCCAGCGCTCTCGCCATGGCCATCAAAAAGAAAGGAAGTTATGACCTTATCCTGTGCGGCCGCGAAGCCTCGGACACCAACGCCGGACAGACCGGGGCCGCTATCGCCGAGGTGCTCGGGCTGCCCTGTGTCACTCTGGTGCGCAAGATAGACGTCACCGATGGTAAACTCAGGGTAGAGAGAGTTAATTCCGCCGGCTATGACGTTATCGAGGTGCCCCTCCCGGCGGTATTGACCGTAAGCAATGAAATCGGCCAACCGCGCTACCCGACGATAAAAGGAATTATGGCGGCCAAGAAGATAGAGCCGATTGTCTGGAAACCGGCTGATATCGGCATCGAAGCATCCCGCTTGGGCACTAAAGGGCGGCGTACTAGGATGCGCAGACTATTTCAGCCGGTCCACGAAGGAAAATGCGAACTAGCCGCAGGAGACAGCCCGGAAGAGATGGCGGTAAACCTGGCGAAGAAACTCAGGGAAGCCAGGATACTGTGAACCGTCTTAACAAGTTTTTAACAATTCTGACTTATGATAGAGGTGATTTAAACTATGCCCGATTATAAAGGTATAGCCGTTTACTGTGAAGCTAAAGGTGATAAGCTTTTACCCATCGCTGCGGAAGGACTCGGCATAGGCAGGAAGCTGGCGGACAACCTGGGGCAGGAGCTAGCGGCGGTGCTGGTCGGCAGTAATATCGGCGGAATGGCCCAGCAGGCTATTGCCTGTGGCGCCGATAAAGTCTATGTCGTTGACGACCCCCTGCTCAAAGACTACCAGACCGATGCGTACGTCAGCGTCATGGAAAAAGTGGTTAACCAGGTAAAGCCGCAGGTCATTATCATGGGACAGACCGATGCCGGACGCGACCTGGCACCGAGACTGGCTTTCAGGCTGGGGACGGCGGTTACGATGGACTGCGTCGACCTGGCTATCGACCCTGACTCAAAACGGCTGCTGCAAACCAAGCCGGTCTACGGCGGCAACGCTCAGGCAGTCTTTACGACCGAGACCGACCCGCAGATGGTTACGATACGTACCAAAGCTATGGCTGCCCTCGAACCGGATGCTTCCAGGAAGGGGGAAGTCATTAATATTACGGCGGGACTGGAGGCATCCGGCATCAGGACAAAGATTCTGGACAGGGTGGTTGAAGAGGTAGCCGGTATAAAAATAGAGGATGCGCAGGTAGTGGTTGCCGGAGGCAGGGGAATCGGCAGTGCCGAAGGATTCAAGCAGTTGGAAGAGCTGGCCAAGCTGTTCAAGGGGGCGGTAGGCGCCAGCCGACCTCCCTGCGATAACGGCTGGATGCCGGACACCGTACAGATAGGCTTGACCGGCAAAATTATAGCTCCCGAACTCTATATCGCCGTTGCCGTATCAGGCTCCAGCCAGCACATGAGCGGTTGCTCGGGGTCGAAGACTATTATCGCTATCAATAAAGACCGCGAGGCCAATATCTTCCGGCAGGCGCGCTTCGGCGTGGTTGGTGACTGGAAAAAGGTACTACCGGCCTTTACACAAAAAATAAAGGAGCTTATTGCTTCGTAAGCATAACACAAACATGCCGGTTATAGGAGAATATTAGCAGTGACTTAATGTCATTCTGAGTCCTTCAGCGGAAGGACGAAGAATCCGTAACCATTATTATGAGGGACTCTTTCAGAATGACAATAATCGATAACTTAGTTATAGTTGTCTTGAACGTAAAATAACATTTTGTTATAATATTTGGGTAATTAAAAATCGGCTCTTCAACAATAAATAGTTTTTGTGAGGTGGTATTGCGATGAAAATGGCGAGACTTATATCTTTTCTCATAGTCCTGGTAACGGCGCTATCAATATTCTGCCTACCCGGCGTGGCTTTAGCCCAGGATGAAACCCCGACCCTGGCTGATAATATCACGATGTCGACACAGTACCCTAAAATCGACGCTATTGCTACGGGTACGTTTCAGTTCAGCGTGGAACTTAATTACAAGGGCGCCAAAGACCGTATTTTTGACCTGAACGCCTCGGTACCCCAGGGTTGGGATGTGTATATCACCCCGCAATATGATGCATCAAAAAGAATATCATCAATATCATTAAAGTCTTCTTACTCCGGCGTGAGCGAAACTTTGCAAGTGACTACCAGCCCTCTTTCCTGGCCATTACCCGACCCCGGAGAATACAAAATAAAGCTGCAGGCAGTTGCAGATAATGTAGAAGGTAGTATCAACCTGATTGCGAAGGTAACGGCTAAATATCTCCTGACCGCCGAGCCATCAAACCAGTATTATAATACCACCGCCAAGGCCGGTCAGGATAATACTTTCTCAGTAAAGGTCACCAATACAGGTACGGCTCCTATTGACAATATCAATTTCTCTTCAGACAAACCTGAAGGCTGGGAGATAACGCCTAACATAGATAAGATAGACCTTCTGGAGACTTTGGGCGAAAAAACGGTTGACTTTAATATCAAACCGCCGCCGAAGACGGTAGCCGGGGACTATATGATTACCCTCACGGTGTCAGGGAAACAGGCTTCGGCTGAGAGAATGTACATAAGGGTTACTGTAGAAACTCCCACTATCTGGGGATGGGTCGGCATAATCATAATATTGATAGTGGTTGTCGGTCTGATTGTCATTTTTATGCGGTTCGGGCGGCGATAGCAGATGATGGATAAACTGGCTATAGAAACAAAGGACCTGACCAAAAACTACGGCAAGGTCACCGTGGTTGACCACCTCAATTTACATGTTAAGGAAACCGAGGTGTTCGGCCTTTTAGGGCCTAACGGCGCCGGGAAAACGACCACAATTCTCATGATGCTGGGACTGACCGAACCGGTATCCGGTTCAGTCAGAGTGTTTGGATTCGACTCCACCCGGGAACCCATCAAGGTCAAGCGAATTGTGGGCTATCTCCCGGAAACGGTCGGTTTTTACGATAACCTCACCGCCCGTGAAAACCTGGAGTTTATTGCCGACCTCAACAATATCAGCCGGGCAGAATCGAAGCAAAGGGTAGATAAAGCGCTGGAGATGGTGGGACTAACTGCCGAAAGGGACATGCTTACCGGTAAGTTCTCCCGTGGTATGAAACAACGCCTGGGTATTGCCGACGTGTTAATCAAAGAGCCGAAACTAATTATCCTTGATGAGCCCACCTCTGGCCTCGACCCCCAGGGTATCAACCAGCTCCTTGACCTTATCGCCGGTCTGCCCAAGATGGGGACGACCGTATTACTATCTTCACACCAGCTTTATCAGGTGCAGAGGGTATGCCAAAGTATCGGCATACTTTCCAAGGGCAAGATGGTGATAGAAGGCTCTATAGATGAGCTGGGCAGGGAAGCTATGGCGGGAGGACGCTATATCATAGAGATTGAAACGGCCGAACCAAAAGCAGAGCTCGCCGATATCGTCAGAAAAGTCCAGGGCGTGGAAAAAGTCGAGGCTGATGGGAATATACTTAAAATCAGCACCAACTCCGATTTGCGGTCGCAGATTGCCAAGGCGGTGGTGGATAGCAATGCTCTGCTGGTGCAGATGAAATTACACGAGTTTTCTCTGGATGATATCTATATGAAATATTTTAAGGAAAGCCAGGATTGACATAATGCTAGCGATAATGCGTAAGGAACTGGCCGACTACTTCAACAGTATCAGATTTTTGGTCCTGTTCCTGCTGGTGCTGGTGGCCAGCGGCTTCGGTCTCTATGCCGTACAGCAGGGTATTCGGGCGACTCTGGAAGCAAGCAAAGCGGTAACTACCAGTGGTTTCGTATTTCTCGCAATGTTCACGCCGTCTTTATCAATCGGAGACGCTATCATTACGCCATTCAGCCTGATAGTGCCAATTATCGGCATAGCCCTGGGTTTTGACGTAATCAACAGCGAGCGCTCCGGCGGTACGCTGAGTCGGCTACTATCCCAGCCTGTATATCGTGACAGCATTATAAATGGCAAATTTATCGCGGGAATCACAACGATAGCCATCATGGTAGGGACTATCCTGTTACTGGTGGCCGGTTACGGGCTGCGGATGATAGGTGTGCCACCGACTGCCGAGGAAATTATCCGGCTTTTCCTGTACTTCGTCTTGACTATTATATATGGTGCCTTCTGGATGGGACTATCGATACTGTTCTCCGTAATTTCCCGTCGTTCCGCTGCTTCTCTGCTGATTCCTATCGCCATCTTCCTGGTAGTTTACTTTTTCTGGGTGATGCTGGGGCTGGGCGGGACTATCGCCAATTCCATGGCGCCTGTTACTAGTGACAGCAACCTGGAGGACCAGATTCGCAATGCGGAACTTCATCAAACCTTGTTGCGGATTTCTCCCAGTTACCTCTTCCAGGAGGCATATGTCGTGCTGATTCTCCCGGTCTGGAAAGGGCTGGGTATCATCACCATGGCCCAGGCGTATTATATGATACCGACTCCCCTCAGCCTCGGACAGAGCCTTCTGGTTATCTGGCCTCATATGGTCGGCCTGATAAGCCTGAGCGCCATCTGCTTCGGTATCAGTTATATTATCTTCATGAAGCAGGAAATCAGGGCGACGTAAAAGAGAATGTCATTGCGAGCCCCTCAACCCAACGGCGAAGCAATCTCAATCTATGTCTTGAGTCTGAATTAGGGATTGCTTCGGGCTTCGCCCTCGCAATGACACTAGAGAAATCAGACTAGCCCTTCTCGGCCTTTTCTGCCTGTTTCTGGGATATTAGCTTCTGGGTGATATTGGCTGGCACCTCTTCGTAGTGGTCGAACTCCATAGTATAGGTTGCCCGTCCCTGCGTCATCGACTTAAGGTCGATAGTATAGCGCTGGATTTCAGCCAGCGGCACCTGAGCCTCGATAACGTTGGTATCGCCCTCCGGGTTCATTCCCATCACGCGGGCCCGCTTGGTGTTGAGGTCGCCGATAATATCCCCGGTAAGGTCGTTGGGCACGGTTACTTTAAGATTCATTATCGGTTCCAGAAGAATAGGGCGACCTTCCGACAATCCCTTTTTAAATGCCCCGGCTCCGGCTATTTTAAAACATATTTCCGAAGAGTCGACGGGATGAAAACTCCCGTCATAAAGGGTCGTCTTGACACCGACGACCGGGTAACCGGCCAACCCGCCTTCCCCGTAGGCTTCGACGACTCCTTTTTCCACGGCCGGGATATAGTTCCTGGGCACGGACCCGCCAACTACATGGTCGGCAAACTCGTTGCTACCGCGCTCCGGTAATGGCTCAAGCTCCAGCAGGACATGGCCATATTGCCCGTGACCCCCGGACTGTTTCTTGTGTTTATATTCGGCTTTTGACGGCACCGTGATTGTCTCCCGATACGGGACCTTGGGGATAGATAGTTCCACGTTCACCCCGAACTTACGATGCATCTTTTCTGCAGCTACAGAGAGGTGAGTATCACCCATCCCGGAAAGAATCGTCTCGCCGGTACCAAGCTCACGGTGTACTTTAAGGGTGGGGTCTTCTTCGGCCAAACGGGATAGGGCCGTGCCCATTTTATCGATATCGGTCTTCGTCTTGGGATACACAGCTTCCCGAAAAATCGGCACGGGGAAAACGATAGATGTCAGTTTGACCTGCTTGTCCTGGGCGCAGAGCGTATCGCCGGTACTGGTCACGTTCAATTTCGCCACCGCTCCGATGTCGCCGGCCCTGACCTCGGTTACCGGCTCCTGTGTTTTACCCCTCATCATATATAACTGACCGATGCGTTCCGCCGCATTCTGGCTGGCGTTATATACCTGGGAGTTGCTGGTGATAACACCGTTATAGACGCGGAAGTAAGTAAGTTTGCCGACATACGGGTCGGCGGTTGTCTTGAACACCAGGGCGGCCAGCGGTGCACTTTCACTCGGTTCGATGGTGCCGCTGCTGGTGGGTACTTTTTGCTCCTTGGGCAGGGGAAGGTAATCACAGATGGCATCCATAAGCCGGTTGACCGCCACGTTTTGCAGCGCCGAGCCGGCTAATACGGGCACGATGCGGCCGCTGGCCACGGCCTGGCGCAATGTCCTGGTAAGCTCCTCCAGGCTGATTTCTTCACCACCCAGGTATTTTTCGATAAGAGCATCATCAATCTCGGCGATTGCCTCGACCAGCTTTTCCCGTAGAGAATCGGCCTGGGCTTTCACTGCCGCAGGAATTTCCACCTCTTTAGTCGGCGAACCGGTATAAGCCTTCATGGTCAGCAGGTCGACTATTCCCTGGAAGCCGGTATGAGCGCCTATGGCTACCTGTATGGGCAGGCACCTGGGGCTGAGCTTGGCCTTTATTTCTTCAACAACTTTAGAAAAGTCGGCATTTTCACGGTCCATTTTATTGACAAGGATGAGGCGAGGCATTTTAGCCTCCTCGCAATATCCCCAGACCATCTCTGTCCCGACTTCCACTCCCGAGGCGGCGCATACAACGATTACAGCCCCTTCGCTGACGCGTATACCGGCCTTGACTTCCCCGATGAAGTCGGAATAGCCCGGGGCATCGAGAACGTTAATCTTATTATCCCGCCACTGACAGGGAAGTATAGATAGATTAATGCTGATGCGGCGTTTCATTTCATCAGGGTCATAGTCCGAGGTAGAAGACCCGTCGTCAACCTTACCCAGCCGGCTGATGGCTCCGGCATTGAATAGTATAGCCTCAGAAAGCGATGTCTTACCGGCACCGCCATGTGACAACAGAACAACGTTGTGAATATTATTTAATCCGTATTTAGGCATGAAATCACCTGCTCTCTATATTCTTCGAATATTATTATACCCGCAGTCGACCGAACACGGCAAGCGCTCAAGGAAATAGCTATCTACTTTAGAAACAGCGGCGTCACGAATGTTTCCATAATTGCGGCGGGGCCCAGCAGAGCCAGAGATATGAGAAGATATTTGAAGTTCTCTTTAAAGCTATTACGTAATTTTTCGCCCCTAGCCCTGGAGAAAAGGGCGATTATCGTTGCTACTCCGAAGCTGAGAGACGCGGCTTCGCCGATGAGAAGAGCCGGGATTTCGAAAATGCCGTGAGGCAGCACACCGGCCAGCAGGAACCCCAGCGATTTTTTCTGAATTACCTCTATCGAGATGTAAGAAATGAACGCACTATTGAAAAGCAAAGCCAGAATGGGAACGAGACATAAAAATGGGCTGAGCAGAAAGCTGATAATCAGGGCCAGAGCATTCTTGAAATAAATGAATATCAGAATCGCTACATGGGACGTACCAAGAGATGTCGCAATATTGCCGAGGGCGGTTTCCTGCCCTGAGAAAATATCGGCGATATCGGCTGGCATAATGTTACGGATTCCTATGCCAGCTAGGATACCGATAATGAATAAACCTGTGGCAATGATAACCCAGAATCTGAAATGCATATAGACCGCGCTCTGGCTACTTGCCCCATTTATCCTTGACGACAATTTCGGAGAGTTCTTTTCGGGGCGGCGCTTTGCCTTCCTGGTCGGGTACGCCTACCGGGAACATAACAACGACACGGTAACCCTTGGGCACACCCAGCGCTTTCTCTGCCTGAACAGCATCGAAAGCACCCATAATTACCGTGCCCAGTCCCAGGCCATGAGCCGCCAGCACCATGTTCTGCACCGCCAGGGCGGTATCGAACATAAACCAGTCGCCCTTGTCGGTCACATACTCAACCCCGCCGCCACCGGGCCCGGATTTACCACCCGACTTGCCAATCTCAGCACAAACAACGATTACTGCCGGTACGGTATTCATTGCCATGGCACCGGGATTCGGCACTTCTCTATCCGGTAATTTAATCTTCATGAGTGTATCGACTAATTTTGCCTTGATTTCAGGGTCGCGCACCACGATAAAGCGCCAGCACTGGGTATTAGCCCACGATGGCGCCCAGCGCCCGGCTTCCAGAATTGCTTCAATTTTCTTGTCGTCAACAGGGTCGGATTTATAGCGTCGGATGCTCCTCCTGTTTTTAATAGCTTCAAATAACTCCATGTTTGTTCTCCCTTTTTATTTTATTATGCCCGTATTATTAATAGATTGAAAAAACGGGGCATTAGCTGCCGGGTGTAGATAGTATCTATTACCGGTAAATATGGCTTATGGCATGGCTATTTGCCGTACTTTTCTCTATAAAGGACTTCAGAAAGCTGTCTCCGAGGGGAGACCTGACCTTTATGGTCGGGAACTCCCAGAGGAGTCATCGTTACCACGCTGTAACCGGCTGGCACCGCCAGGACCTGCGCCGCTTTCGCGGCATCAAAGCCGCCCACAATAACCGTGCCCAACCCCAGGGCATGAGCCGCCAGCACCAGGTTTTCCATGGCCAGGGCAATATCGAACATAAACCAGTAATCACCCTTGTCTGTGACGGGCGTGCCATCAGGACGGCATCCAGCTTTGCCTTTCTCGGCACAGAGGACTACCAGTACCGGGGCCTGCTTGATAGCCTGGGCGGCGGCATTTTCCACCCATTCGTTATCGACTCTAATTTTCATCATGGTATCGGCTATACCGGACTTGATTTTCGGGTCACGCACGACGATAAAACGCCAGCACTGTATATTACCCCAGGACGGAGCCCAGTGGGCCGCTTCCAGGACTGCTTCCACGGTTTTATCGTCAATGGGGTCGGTCCTATAGTGTCGGATGCTTCTCCTGTTTCTAATTGCCTCGAAGACGTCCATAGCCTTCCTCCGTATCCGCTATCGAGTTAGTTTTCCCAGGCATCTTTACCAATAAGTGCAACAAAACGGCAGCCTCCCAAATTTTGAACCTCATTGCCGTCCTGACGTTTTATTACCTTGCAGAGTTCCTGAACATAGCGTGAGCCTACCGGAATCACCATTCTGCCACCGACCGCTAATTGGGCAAGAAGCTCAGCGGGTATGTCGGGCGCGCCGGCGGTGACCATAATGGCATCATAAGGTGCTCCCTTTTTCCAGCCCAGGGTTTCTTCGGCGAGATGTATCTCAATATTCGTATAGCCCAGGCTGTCCAGCACTTTCCGGGCGGACTCTGCTAGGGCCGATACACGCTCCACCGTAATTACCATCCTGGAAAGCTCGGCGAGAATAGCCGTCTGGTAGCCGCTGCCGGTGCCTAACTCAAGCACCTTTTCGCTGCCGGTGAGTTCCAGCACCTCCGTCATGAGAGCAATAATATACGGTTGGGAAATCGTCTGCTCCCAGCCGATAGGTAATGGACTGTCTTCATAAGCCAGATGACGGCTTTCCAGGGGTACGAATTTTTCGCGGGGTATGCGGGACATGGCGGCCAACACCCGCTTGTCTCTTATCTCGGAACTGAGGTGCTCAATCAATTCGGCTCTTGCCGCTTCAAAGTCCTTCATGGCCGCCACGATAGAACTAGGAGAGAATAATAGACAATATAACCAGGATAATGATAATTATCCCTGTCAAAATGCCGATTCTTTTCAGCTCACTAACGATAGGATACTGGATTGTTGCCGTAGTTGCCGAAGGCGCCGCCGCCTTTGGCACCGGACGGGCGCTGACGGGCGCGGCTGGTTTCGGTACACTGGTAGCTGCTTGCTGCGGTAAACCTGCACCTGCCTGCTGCGGCAGAACCGCACCTGCCTGTCGCTGCCTTATTTTACTTTTTTTATTATAGTGAGGATGCTTGCCTTTACCGCGTCTTGATTTACCCGGCATCCGTTACCTCCTTAGAATTACTCTTTAGCTCTGGGATGGGACTTATCATAGGCCCGGCGAACATGCTCGGTGGTCAGGTGGGTATAAACCTGGGTGGTGGATATATTGGCATGCCCCAGCAATTCCTGTACCGACCTCAGGTCAGCCCCGCCGCTAAGCATATGAGTGGCAAAGCTATGTCTCAGTGTATGGGGGCTGATTTGAGGGCTCAGCCCGGCCGACTTGGCATATTCCTTGAGTTTTTGCCAGAACCCCTGCCGGGTAAGCCTCTGGCCGCGGGCATTGAGAAACAATGCCACTTCCTTCCTGCCGTGGGCTAACTTGGGGCGGTCTTCATCGACGTATTTCTTCACGGCGGTGGCAACCTGTTCGTAGAGCGGGATAATGCGTTCCTTACGCCCTTTCCCTAAACAACGTACAAAGTAATCACCCTCGATATTGACATCGCCCAGGTTTAAAGCCACCAGCTCGCTTACCCTCATACCACTGGCATATAACAGCTCCAGCATGGCTCTGTCCCGCTTGGCTTCCGATGTAGACAGTTTGGCTGGTTGTTCCAGCAGGAGGCGCACCTGGTTAATCGGTATCGGCTTGGGTAATGCCTTCCCCACGCTGGGCGAACTCATATTTTCGGTGGGGTCGGTTTTTATATTGCCCTCCGACACCATGAAACCGAAGAAAGACCTCCCCGCAGCCACTTTACGTGCTATCGTAGTCGCCGCATAGCCCCTCTCCTTGAGGTTAAGCATGTAGCTCAACATGTTCTGTCGATTGAAATTAGCCCAGGAAGGTGTAGTACCCTGCTTCGACGCCTCGCTTCGAGCGAATTCAGCTAATCCCTTAAGGTCATTGCGGTAGGCAGATATAGTATGTTCGGAATACCCCTTCTCTACCGCCAGATAATGTAAAAAGCTTTCGATTGACTCTATCATCGATTCACCTCATGGTTGAAAATTCTACCGGACCTGTCTTTTAGTACTATCATAGATATTTTAACATAATATTATCATATTAAAAAGAGCCGCATTATGTCTTGGTTCTGTTTTTCGGAATAAACTGATAGAAAAAAGTAAAGTCATGAGCTTAAAAGGCTTTATCGTCGGTTTTCTATATTATTTAGTCTCACAGTTCTCCTGTACAGAATCGGTAATGGCTCAATAACAGTCTGATGAAAACTATAGCACAAAGCCGGCAGGGCTGCTACTTAGAACCCGGTCAAGCCGGCAATCATGCCGCCGCTATCTAATACCAGTACTTTAGCCCTATATATTTCCTATTACCAAATAGCTATTGAAAACGTGACGAAAGGTATATAAGATAAGTTTTGAATAGCCGAAATATCCTGTAAGTAGAAAGGTATCCCCTTATGGCAAAATCCGCCGAAGAAATTAAGAATATCTTACGTAAAAATTCACCTGACCCGGAAGCCTTGCGACTTATTCCCGAGGCTATGGCACGCAAGTATATCGCCATCCCCATGACGATAGAAGGCAATGTACTGCGTGTAGCTATGGCGAACCCGTCCGATATCCTCGCCCTGGAAGCTTTAGCCAGCTGGAGTCAGATGCGCATAGAGTCCGAAGCCGCTAATCAGAAAGATGTGCTTGAGGCTATCGACTTCAATTATAAGGACTATGGCGAGATAGAAAAACAGATATCCAACATATCATCTGGCGATAATAAAATAGCAGACAAACAACTGATTATCGATACATCCACGGATGCTCCGGTCGCCCAGGCTTTAACACTTATTATTGATGAGGCTGTGAAAGCCAGAGCGTCTGATATTCACCTTCACCCGGGCGAGGACAAATTGAGGGTACGTTACCGCATAGACGGTACGCTCCAGGAAATGTTCTCTCTGCCGCTGGTTACATTGACGCCGATTGTCTCCAGAATCAAGATTATGGCCAATATGAACATAGCGGACCACCACCGCCCGCAGGACGGCCAGTTTTCTGTGAAAACCAAAGGCCGTTTAATAGATATTCGGGTAGCCATCGTCGCCACTATTTACGGTGAAATGGCAGTATTGCGCCTTCTGGATAAGTCCCGGGCTACCCTGGCCCTGTCTGAGCTCGGGTTCCTCCCAGATAGCCTGAACAAGTATGAAAACATGCTTAGAGTCCCTTACGGCATCATACTGGTCAGTGGACCCACCGGGGCCGGTAAGACAACCACCCTTTATGCTTCGGTCAATTCTCTTAACCAGACGGAACGCAATATTATCACCGTAGAAGACCCGGTTGAGTACCGATTTTCAAATATCAACCAGATTCAGGTCAACCCCCGCGCCGGCCTCACTTTCGCCAGCGGCCTCCGGTCGATACTGCGGCTCGACCCCGATGTGATATTAATCGGAGAGATACGTGATGCTGAAACAGCCAGCATCGCTATCCAGTCGGCTCTCACCGGCCACCTGGTATTATCTTCAATCCATGCCAATGATGCCGTAGGTGTTGTGCTGCGCCTCCTGGACCTAGGTGTCGAGCCTTTCCTGGTATCTTCGGCTCTCATCGGGGTGGTTGCCCAGCGTATGGTACGCCGTGTCTGCCCCAACTGCGCACGACTGATTAAAGCTTCCACGGAGGAAAGCCTGATAT
>CAYQZZ010000006.1:0-57868 GCA_964422155.1 uncultured Dehalococcoidaceae bacterium
CATTTACTATATATAACGCTTTGTGATATCATTGCCAGCAAATTAGATGTTCAAGCAATTTGCCTTCATTATCGCTGTCGTCATTACAGGATTGGGTATATTCTTTATCGGCCTCGATATCCTGGATATTGCCGAGGATTATCGATTATACCTGCCGATTGCCACAGTAAATACAATCTTTATTTCCGCTGTGGCCTTGCTGGTGGCCTCAATCGCCGCCAGGAATTTTACAATCAACGGTTCGTTCGAGATGCTGGGGCTCGGCGGTGCCGTGCTAGCCTTCGGGGTTGGTATTCTGATATACGGGTGGTTTACCCGCGCTGTGCTGGAGGTACGTATCACTGTATATGATAGTACGTTCTTTATGGCCGCAGTGATGCATTTTTGCGGCGTAATCTTACTGAAGTCAAAACTAAGTCTGTCTGGATTGAAATTCCGACACAAGTGGGGAACCATCCTGTTATCTTACCTCGGCATAATCGCCATCATTGTGGCTGTCACCTGGCTATTATATCGAGGTGTACTGCCTTCGCTCACCGTACCTCGAGATTTAAGCCACGGAATATCAGCTACCCTGTGCATCGCCGCCGCGGTCATTTGCTTTAAAATTTACCTGAAGTCTCATTTCGCTTTCTACTACTGGTATTCTCTGGGCCTGATGCTTTTTACCCTGGGGATACTCTTCATGTCACAGGGTGCCCTTGAAAGCCGGGTGGCGTGGCTGGGGAGGGTTTCTCAGTATGTCGGTGGCATCTACTTTCTGGTGGCTGTTCTTGGCGCTCATCAGCGAGCAAGAATACCAGAGGTTCAATAATCTACTGGATTTTCTAGAATGCAAATCGGTTTCTCAACTTCTCGCTTAATTTCCTGCCCTTAATATATAGCTTTGCAATGGTACCGATAACTACGGCCTGAAGACCTTGAGACTTTGCCTGTCCATATTTTTCGTAATAAACAATTTCTTGAAGAGGTTTCCGATCAAAGACAACCCCTTTTTTCTCATCGGCGTAACCCAAAGGCGTATAGGCCACAACCCTGATATAATCGGGAATACCCAGGGTTTCCTTCGCCTGCTTTTCGTCAAATGCCCCTATCCAGCAGGTTCCCAGGCCCAGATCCGTAGCTGCCAGTATTAGATGTTCGAAAGAAATTCCGATGTCAAGCATGAAATAGTCCATACCTGGCTTGTGGCCGGATGCCTTTGGGTCCGCGCAGGCTACGATGATGATGGGTGCTTCACTAAGCCACTTTCTTTCTTCTCCAGCAAGCTTTTCTTTCACACTCTGATCCGTGATAACGATATACTGCCAGCATTGACGATTTCCCCAGGAAGGAGCCAGTCGCGCTGCCTCCAATATAGTCTTAAGGTCCTTGTCAGATATGGGGTCAGACTTATATCTTCTAGTACTCCGCCTTTTTTTAACCACCTCCATGTACTCCACAAACCATCACCTCCCGATATTTTCTCAGAAGCTAGTCTAAGTAGTGCTTTTTACCGGTTTGCTACTATCAATGTATTTTTTATAGAAGTAAACTCCCTGGGAGTCAACCCTGATCAGTTCTACTTTTAAGTTCCTGTATTTAATGAACTCATCCACAGCCGCTTTACAGCCACTCCAATACCCGTAATCATCGATAACGATGTATCCTCCTTCGATGACATTATCGTACAGGTGTTCCAAGCAGAATTTAACAGACTCATATAAATCGCAATCCAGGTGCAGCAGTGCGATGGCGCCGACCTCGCTTATCGGGATGGTATCGGTGAACCATCCCTTGACCATGTGCACTCTGGCACTATCTAACTGACCTGCCCCCAATAGTGATACCACTTGTAACCTCGTTACCAAGGTTAAAATAGCTTCAGGAGCTGGCGGCTGGTATTTAAGAGCACTATGAGGACGTACCTGATTATATTCCTTTCGCCACTGTTTTATCAATACCATTGCCTCTCCACGGGGGAGAGTCGAACTCCACCTGAAACACGATATATCGTTACGGGTGGTTTCTGGGCAACCATTAATAGTGTCTCTCGTTCCGGCAATCGCTACCTTCCTAAGGTCCCAAAGGCGATCATCTCATCTATACTAATGGTAGGTATTTTGGTGGCTTCCCAGATTTTATTTGCCTGGTTGTAGCTGCTTTCCCAATATTCCGATGGCTTGATTTTTAAAAGAATATCTACCTTGTGTTCGATAAATTTACCATTTCGATATTCTTTAGACGGTATATCCCACAAAATTAGTGTATTATACAGGACTCCATGTCTAGCCAACCATTCTTCGGTCTCCGGACGATATTTCTCAAGCCTGTTTGACACAATATAATCGATCTCAAAATTGGGAATTAAATAGGATCTGGCATTTCTGAGCCACTCGATATACAGCTTCTCATCCATATCAACATGGGGCGGACAATCTTCACAAATTACCCCATCCATATCAACAGCAAGTATGCCTCTCTTCCAGTGCAAAAGTTTCCACTCACCTATCGGTGGATAAGCACGAAGTAATTTGAAATATATATCCACGTAGTTTACTGCATCTTCACTAATCATTAAGGCTGCTTTGGTGATTTTTACGTTCTTATTTGACGAACGCATAATTTGTGCGGGTTCTTCTATTGTTTTTTCATGCTGAACATTGTCATCAACTAGTAAAACATGATACGGTTCTTTCTTTTTATCCACTGTTTCTTCCATGTGTTTACTCATCCAATATTGCCCGTCTCTGAACTGCTCCGGAGTGCTGAGCGGTTTCCCGAGCTTTAGTGCAATGATACTGGCGATTAGTAGTCCACCCCTGGGTATACCAACAATAATGTCATAAGTTTCCGGAAAAGTTTTTATCCAATCATTCGTCCATACCAATAATTCTTCTAGAGTTACAAAGGTGCCCTTCGTTCTCATCTGGCGCTCAATGTTTTTCATTCGAATATAGAATTTAGCAACGGCTTTACTATCCTTTTTATATAATATATTGTCCAATTTCTTATATATAGAATAGGCTAGAAACAATGACTTCCCTATCAAATTCCCTCTTGTTCTATTATCAAGCGACCGTCGCAGGTATTTTTTTAATTTATTTTTTAACATTTTTACTACTCCATACGAACTATCTCAATTAACTAAGTGTAACACTAATATCGGTACTGACCTGCCCCCAGTAGTTGTACCAGTTCTTATGTTAGAGCCACCGTCAAAATAGCTTCAGGTACCGGGGTTCCCTCCCCTCTCTGCCTGTTCAAAATTATAATCGAAGTCTCTTTCATCCGGTTCAGGCAATCCCTCCCAGGAGTCGAATAGCCAGATGTGCCGGTTATCATTATCTCTGGCTGCAGCAGCAATAACAGCCGCGCTGCCGCCATTACAGACACCACACTCGATAAAGCTACCACTTACCCCTCCTCTTTCGAAACGCGAAGCTAATTTATACAATGTAGATAATCTTGGATATGCCAGCATCGTGTAGGGCTTAACGGTTAGAATTAGTTTAGTCTTCGTTATGTCTCTAACTAAACTCCAGAGGTCTTTGCCATTAATACCTCGAAAAAATCGGAGCCATCTATACAATGCGACAATGAATCGGCTTCTTTTAGCTAGACCTTTAAGTTGGGCTTTTAATTTAGTCATAGGCGTAAGCACCATATATGATAATGCTGATTTCTTACTCGAGTTACCCTTCAACCGAGGTGCTTGTACAGGAACGAGCCAGCGGCCACGCAGACCCACCGGGGCATTACATACGAGAATAACCGCATGGCCTGGTATTGTACGCCGCTCTCTTCAACGTTGATAAAGCCCTTTCTACCGGGAAAATAATAGTAAGGTAAGGCAATCGCTTTTGCCCCCCACCTGGTTTTAAAGGTGCGGAGTCCCTCTTCTTCCGGTGTGCAGCGCCCGAAATCAAAGTACTTATAGTTATTGGCGCAGGCATATTTAATTGCCTCCCAGATTACCAGATGGTTGGGACGTTTCTGCAGGTATTTCTCGTCTGAAGCGTTGTACTTATAATAAATAGTATTCCCGTGGGTGAGAAAGATGCTCCCGGCCACGGTCTTACCTCCATATTCAGCTATCCCCATGAAACCGCGGTTCTGCGAAATGACATGACGGAAAATACTCTCAAAGAAAGCGCGCGGTTGCGGGAATACCCCGAGTTTCTTGCGAGTCGCCACGTGCAAACTGTAGAAACGTTCCATGTCTTCTTCGCTACTCGTCAGGCGAACGGTAACGTCGCGTTTCTCAGCCTGGTGGATACATCTTCGGACACTAAGGTGAAACCTCTCGCTTAACGCCTTAAGGTCCGGCTCCAGTTCAAGCAGGTATCTTGTATAGTAATCATAACCCGCCATGTTAAACTGAGCTTTGGGAACCCCATTTTGCCATCCCCTGACTTCTAAGTACGAAGCAGCACCCGTTTTGACCTCGTTCTTGGCTGTGTTCAGAAGCGATGTAATATCCGCTTCGTCCTTGCCCAGGGGCCAGCAATAGTCGGAGAAGGGAAGGCAGACCAGTCTTCTTCCCGTTAATTTACTCTGGATAAAGTAAAAGGGTATTGCCGCTCTCATCTGGCCATCTTCATTCTCAATGGTGTAGTATCGCGACAAATAGCCATAAGTTTCTTTAATGACCTTGGCCCAGGCGGAAGTATGAAAAATAGTGTTGCTCTCCTGACCGGTGACGAACTTGTCCCAGCGACCATCGGTCGTGGGATCGACAATCCTGATTGGCGTAGCCCTTATCTCTTGGCGGCGACGGGGCCCTAAATATTTCCTGAATGTAAAAAACATAAATTTAAGCTCGGGCACTCTTCCAAATCGCTTAAACCCCGTCCTCTCGGCTCCTTTCAAAGAAGCTGCGTTATTTTCTTCGATGTAGCCTAATGCCCATTTATAACCGCTCTCTTTGCAGATTCTTAACCGATCGGTTATGATTGAAGGGTGCAGTCTGTTTCCTCTGAACTTCTCGAAGGTGTAGCCGCCTTCTAATATTACTTCGTCTTCTTTAAGTCTGGAGAACCAGTTTCTGAATCTACCCTCCACTTTTTTATCATCCTCTGGATATATTGTAAATGCTACTCCACATATCTCATTGGTATCGGCGGTTCTGGCAATATAACAGTTATGGTAGCCGTCCTCATACATCCACCTCCGGAATAGCAGTTTTTGAGCCATATCTTTACTTTCTGATTTTGCCTTCTGCAATACCTCGTCCATATCTTCTTTAGAAGCCAGCTTTAAAGTATATTTTATGTTGGCCTCAATTTTAGGGATATCCGTTTCCTGTAGATTCAAGGTTAAACTAATCTGATTGGACCTGCTGTAAATTTGACGTTTAAGCTGTATTAAAAAAATCTTGAGGCCCCCGATCTTGAGTAACAAGTATCCATAATAAATTAAGGCCCAGATTCTTCTGAATATCAATTGCATGGGATTCTTCATATTCACTTCCACTAGTTTTTTAATTTATTCTCCAAAATCCTCATTACAAAATCCGCTAAGGTCATTGAGTCAATATCTCCGGTTACAGATAAAGCGCTTCTAGCCCGGTTCGGCCATCGCCAGTACCTGAGCAAAGAGGCGTCTGATTGTTCAATTTGCTGTATAAGCGCTTTCTCGTCAGCCTCGCCGAACTGCTTTAAATTTCCCAGATATATCCCGCAATCATCCGGTTTTGAATTTAATTCTACAATATATCCCTCACCCTGTAAGAATTTTATCGCCGCTGTAGAAGAATCCGCCTTAACACCGATAACCGGGCGCTTAGAACTCTCCAGAATAAAATCTCTGGAGGCAACATATTTATAACCATCAAACCATTGTTCTGCAGGTACATGTACCTTAATATTTTTCACCAGTACAGTGGCTCGCGCAGAACATTCCGCTTTTACTCTGTATCTATCATTACCTTGAGGTTGGATATGAAAGACAAATTTATCTCTTTCTTGCCACCACTCGGCAATTTCTTTTAAAGTGGCCACCCAAACCGGTGGATTGAGTTCCTTCGCTTTTCCAAGGATTTCCCGCAAACCAGTATCGCAATATTCAATTCTTTCAGGATGTAATGCTAAAACAAATAACTCACCGTTTTTGTGTATTCTTTGCATGATATCCAGCCAGATATCACCGATCTTCTTTTTATCGGTGATACCCAGTCGTTCCACAATCATTTCGTCATCCGGAATTGAAACAGGAATTTCAATCAGACCGCTTTCAAATCTCGGCAAAGATAAATACTTTTCGGCTTCTAACGGTGTGTAAAATTCCAGAAGACGGTCAAGATTATTTCTTATGTAACCCGAGGAATTATTAATATCTTGTATCGGCCACCACAAAACACGACTGCTATCATATAAAAAACCCAAGTCGCTTAGTATGGGGCTTGTGTTTTCATTCGTACGAAGAAAAGGAGCACGAAAACCCGTAAAAGGGATCTCGTACCTGTTAAAGATATTTATTGCCTTTTTAAAGTGATTTCTTTTTCCCTCGTTGGCAACCACCTTATAATCGATATGTACATAGCCGTGTACTGCAAACTCGACTCCCTGACGGCTCAACTCCTTGATATAGTCGGGATGCCTGTCCAGGACTACTGCGGTTATGGCAAAAGTTGGTAAACAGCCTGCACTTCGGGTTATCTCGTAGTATTTCTTGAGACGGCGTTCAAACCTCTTTGGAGAAATACCGAACCGGCACGCTACTGTAAAAATCCTCGAAATTAAATTTCTGAGTCCTCTCGACTTTGATAAAAAGTCCAATTTCATGCCTGCCATGATATTCTCCTAAGGTCGGATAAATATAATATTTTTATTCTTAGTATGGTTATAATACTCTGGACCATTTTTGCACAACAGCCTTATCTTAAATTTTCATACTTTACTGCTTGGTAGTCGCTCTAATACGTCCTGAAGGCACACATTGATTTTTTCAGCCAGAAGTGACACAAATGGCTCGGTAAGCATCTGCCTGGGATAAACCGGTAGTTTGTGAAGCTCGATTCCTCCTGCGGCTATTTCACTCCAGTTTAATTCCGGGAGATTGTTGTTTTTATACTCCTTGGCCGGAATAAAATGGACAATTCGTCCCGGATAAGTATCTTTGGGCGCGTACTCGATTGCTGCCCTGTCGTTAGTTTCTTCCAGTTGATACAGCAAGGAATGGTACCCGTTATCTCGATGAAACTCAAACCCTCTTTTCGATTTCATCGTTTCAATCAGCAGCGCTAACCTTTCTTTGATTAGATCCATCCGCCGTTTCAGGAAGCCTTTTTCTCCGGAGAGTAACCTGCCCCAATTAAATTGAATCTTCTGGAAATAATAATAGACAATATCAAGAAATGATTGGGGTGGCGCATTATTCCAGTTGTAGGTTTCCATGAAAAGCAACAGAGCCACTTCCTGCCCCTGGGCACGCAACTGTTGGGCCATCTCAAGCGCCACCGTACCACCCATGCAAAAGCCGCCCAGTAAATACGGGCCCACAGGCTGGATAGTCTGAATCTCCTGCAGGTATTGAGCGGCCATATCCTCGATACGGGTCTGGAAAGGCTGTTCCCTGTCCAGACCGCGTGATTGCAGTCCGTATACCGCCTGTTCCGGTTTTAAATAGCGTAACAGGTTATGATAGATTAAGACGTTACCCCCACCCGCATGTACGAGATAAAGAGGTGACTTGGAATTGCCGCTTTTCATCTCCACTAGACATTTCCAGGAAGTAGTATCTTCACTATCGCGAATAATTTCGGCCAGTTTCTTAATGGTAGGTGCTTTGTAGAGAGTAGCTATGGGAAATCTTTTATTGAATATTCCCTCAATTTTAGCAAACAACTGTACCGCTATCAGAGAGTTCCCGCCAAGATCGAAGAAATTGTCAGCGCTATTTACCCGCTTGACGCCGAGTATATCCTGCCATATAGCCACGAGGGTCTGTTCAACATCTTTATCATGGTCATCACGGGCATTCACTCGCCGTTTATCCAGATGTTCTTCCACAGACCAGGTCAATTCATTCCGCTCTTTTAACACAGTAGTCTCAACGGAGACTGTTCCATGCATCTGCTTGCTAGTTTTAACCCAGTAACGCTGACGTTCGAAGGGATAGGTTGGTAATGGAAGGCGATGGCGTTTCTCACCCGCATAAAATCCATCCCAATCCACCTGGACGTCGGCAAGCCAGAACTGGCCGAGGGTATTTAGAATATAAGCCAAATCAGATTTGCTTTCTTTCGGATGTCTTGTTGATGAAAGTATAATTTGTTCTCCTGCATCCGGGTGCTGTTTAGCCAGCGTACTAAAGGTGCTCCCCGGCCCTACTTCCAGGAGAATGCGGTTCGGTTCTTTTAATAACTCCTTTATACAATCAGAAAATCTCACCGTTTGGCGTAGATGCCTGGCCCAGTATTCCGGATTCATTGCCTCATCCGGTGTAATCCATGTACCGGTAACATTTGAAGCAAATGGAATCCGTTGTGCATTCAGTCTGACTTGTTTCACCTGTTCGGCAAATGCATTTATTATGGGGTCCATCATTCTGGAATGAAAGGCATGAGAAGTGCGGATATTCCGGCAAAGCACGTTTTTATTCGAGAGCTGCTTCTCTAAATCCGCGATAGCCTCCTTTTCATCGGAAACAACGCATAAAGAAGGCAGGTTAATAACCGCAATTGACAGTTTTTCATTTAATAATGGCTGTAACTCTTTCTCGGAAAGAAAAACGGCCAGCATCGAGCCGCCGGGCAGTTCCTGCATGAGTCGGCCTCTGGCTGCTACCACCGTTAGGGCATCCTCAAGAGAAAACACCCCGGCCAGACAAGCCGCCACGTATTCTCCGATGCTGTGCCCCACCATCGCTACTGGATGTACTCCCCAGGACATCCATAGCTTGGCAAGGGCGTATTCAATGGTAAACAGCGCCGGTTGCGTGATATATGTCTGCACCAGCTTCTGCTCTGCGTCCTGAACTTTGTCTTCTGGTGGATATATAACTTCACGTAAATCCAGGCCGAGGTGAGGCTGGAGTATCCTGGCACAGCGGTCTACCTGTTCCCGGAATACCGGCTCGGTTTTATAGAGTTCCAGCCCCATGTTAACGTACTGGGAACCCTGCCCTGAAAAGATAAATACCACATCTTTTTGAGCGGCTTTACAAACGGATGAAAGAACTCGTTTCTGGTCGCCTGTTTCCAGGGCATTCACGGCATCATCGGTGTTCTGACAGACCAGCATGCGCCGGTAATCGAACGCCTTCCGCCCGTTCTGGAGAGTAAAAGCGACATCGGCCAGGTTCAGGTCCCGGTGGAGCTTCAGGTGTTCGGTGAAATTCTTGGTCGCTGTCTCCAGAGCGGTGGCTGTCCTGGCTGATAGTAGCAATAGCTGCCGCGGTCTTGATTCCATGGAGGAATTGATAACGGGGGCTTCTTCCAGAATGACATGCGCATTCGTCCCTCCAATGCCGAACGAACTGACCCCTGCTCGTCGGGGATATTGGGCTTCCCATGCCATCAGTTTGTTATTGACATGGAAAGGACTGTTCTTAAAATCGATTTCAGGATTGGCTTTTTGAAAATGCAGGGTTGGCGGTATCGTTTTATTCTTGAGCGCCATGACGGTCTTGATAAAGCCGGTAACGCCGGCGGCAACATCCAGGTGCCCGATGTTTGTCTTTACCGAACCAATAGCGCAGAAGCCCTTCTTGTCGGTATAGTTACTGAAAGCTTTGGTGAGTGCCGCAATTTCGATAGGGTCGCCGAGAGAAGTCCCCGTCCCGTGTGCTTCGATAAACGAGATTGAATCGGCCTCAACACCGGCATTCGCCAGGGCTTGCACGATGACCTGAGATTGCCCCTCAACACTGGGGGCAGTATAATCTACCTTTAAATGTCCGTCATTATTAATAGCGGAACCTTTAATAACCGCGTGGATGCAATCTCCGTCTCTTATAACATCGGCCAGCCGCTTTAGTAACACCACCCCGACCCCGTTACCGAAAACGGTCCCCTGTGCTTTTTCATCGAAGGCCCGGCAATGCCCGTCGGGGGAGCCAATATTGCCTGTCTGGTACAGGTATCCTGCTTTAAAAGGGAAACGTACAGAGACACCACCTGCCAGGGCCATTTCGCACTCTTCATTCAATAAACTCTGACAGGCCATATGGATGGCCACCAGAGATGTCGAGCAGCCAGTCTGGACGGTCACGCTCGGTCCCTTTAAGTTTATCTTATATGAGACACGCGTTGTTAAAAAGTCCTTTTCACTGGCAATCATAGTTGCCAGATCGAAGTCCTCTATTTGACTAAGAAGACCACTAAATAAAAGGTAAGTGTTCGGGGATGCTCCCGCATAAACCCCTATTGAACCGTGATACCTGTCAGCATCGTAACCGGCTTGTTCGAGGGCTTCCCAGGCGCACTCCAGAAAAATACGGTGTTGCGGGTCTGTCATTTCCGCTTCTCTAGGAGAAAATTTAAAAAAAGATGCATCAAAGAACTCTGGGCTATCCAGTATTGCCGAAGCTTTGACATATGAAGGATTAGCCAGCACAGCAGGGTCAATGCCCGATTCTTTCAGCTCTTCATCGGAGAAGAAAGTAACAGACTCTCGACCTGAACAAAGTCCTTGCCATAATGCGTCAATACTTTTCGCGCCGGGAAAACGTCCAGCCATGCCGATTACCGCTATGTCAAAATTGTTGGATTCATTCGGGATGTTGTCTTTTTCCATTTACACCCACTTTTTGAATATTATCTAATATTGTCCCTTGACTCTCTGTTTGGTCTGCCGCCGCTGCTGTATAGCGGTTCGCCGTGCTTCTGCCTTTTTCATGCTGTCCTGCATAGTGCTGGAATCTTTTACACCCTCATCTCCTGACAGGTACTCCGCCAGCGTTCCGACGGTCGGGAACTTAAATAAATCTGTAAGAGTAAATTCCTTTTCGACTGCTTCATGAAGTCGATAATACACTCTTACGAGAAGTAAAGAATGTCCGCCCAGTTCGAAGAAATTATCATTCATGCCGACTTTTGAAGTATTAAGGACTTCTTGCCAGATATTTACGATAGTTCGCTGTAGCTCGTTCTTGGGAGCTATGTATGCCGCTTCTGACTTTATTTTATCTTTCTCGGGCGCGGGTAATGCTTTGCGGTCTACTTTCTGGTTGGGCGTCAGCGGCAGTTTATCTAAAGTAATGAAATAAGAGGGAACCATGAAATCTGGTAGCTTCTGCTTTACGTAGTCCCGTAATTCTCCAGTGGAAATTTTATGATTTTCATTAGGTACAATATAAGCGGCTAATCGCTTGTCATCAGGTATATCCTCACGTGCCAGGACGACGACTTCTCGAACCGCCGGATGCTGTCCGAGAAGCGCTTCAATTTCCCCCAGCTCGATACGGTTACCGCGGATTTTAACCTGGAAATCGAGACGCCCCAGGTACTCGATACTTCCATCCGGCAGGTAGCGGGTTGAATCGCCCGTCCTGTAGAGATGTGCTTTCGGGTCATCGCTAAACGGGTCCGGAATGAATTTCTCTGCTGTCAATTCAGGCCTGTTTAAGTAGCCCCTGCCAACCTGTACCCCACCGATGAATAACTCGCCGGAAACCCCAACCGGTACTGGCTGCATATTGCGGTCCAGGATGTACATCTGAGTATTGGCAACAGGGCGACCGATAGGCACAGCCTTCAAACTACTCTCTTTCTTACATTCCCAGTAGGTAACATCCACAGCTGCTTCGGTCGGTCCATAGAGATTATGCAGTCTTGCATCCAGTCTAGTGAAAAATCGATTCTGTAATTCCAGAGGCAAAGCTTCGCCGCTGCAGATTACCTGACGCAGGGAGGTGCACTTTTCTACGTCCTTCGCCATGAGGAATATTTGCAGCATGGAAGGCACGAAGTGCATGGTGGTTATCTGCTGTTCGATGATGGTCCGCACCAGATAATCGCTATCTTTATGCCCTTCCGGACGGGCTACCACCAGGCGAGCCCCGAACATCAGCGCCCAGAAAAATTCCCATACGGATACATCAAAACTGAACGGTGTTTTCTGCAAGACCGCGTCGGCCGCTGTCAGCTGGTAGGCCTGTTGCATCCAGATCAATCGGTTTAAAATACCAGCATGAGTATTTATAGCCCCCTTGGGCTTCCCGGTTGAGCCTGACGTATAGATAACGTAAGCAGCATTCTCCAGAGTCGCTCGACAAATTGAATTTTCTGTGCTTTGACCGGCGATGAGACCATCCCAATCCGTGTCAAGGCAAATCACCCGCGCCTTATGAGGAGGTAGCTTGTCCAGCAGCCTTTTCTGGGTTAACAGTACCGACACGTTGGCGTCTTCCATCATATAGGCAATTCGCTCTGCCGGATAGGTCGGGTCAAGGGGTACATACGCCCCACCCGCCTTGAGAATACCGTACAAGCCCACCACCATCTCCAGGGAACGTTCGACTGCAATGCCGACAGGTGTCTCTGGCCCCACCCCTATAGATTCAAGGTAATGGCCTAACTGGTTGGCACGCCGGTTTAACTCTTCATAAGTAAGTTGTTCTTTTTCAAAGACGACCGCTACATCGTTTGGTGCGTTTTCTACCCGTGCTTCGAATATTTGATGGGTGAGCTTATCCTGCGGGTAATCCACCCTAGTGTCATTCCACTCGACCAGTATTTGATGGCGCTCGGCTTCAGTTAAAATCGGGAATTCCGAAAGAGTTCGATTAGGATCTTTAGCTATACCTTCTAACAAACTTTTTAAGTGCCCCAGCATTCGCTTGATAGTGAGATCATTAAAGCACACTCTATCAAAGCCGAGCTTTAATTTAAGGCTGGGTTCTGTATAGACATACAGCGTAATAGGATAGCCGTTATCGTCAGTACCACCGAATTCTCTATTTCCCCAGTCACCCCCTTTTGCCCGCATGAAGTTGTTAACCTCAGAATAATCGAATACATAAATACAATTAAATATCGGAACACCGCGCGGTACTTCACTCCAACCCTGGATTTTCACAAGGGGTGTGTGTTCGTGTTCCCGGATTGTAGCATGCAGTTGCCTTATATCCTCAAACCAGGGTAGCAGATATTTACCCGTTGGTACGCGTATGCGTACCGGGAGTGTATTGATATAACACCCTACCAGAGAATTTGCCACATTGCCTGCCCACCGTCGGCTTGCTCTCACTTCCCCGAATACTATGTCTTCTTCCCCGCTATAACGGCTTAAAAGTAAAGCCCATACCCCCTGGAGAATGATATTAAGCGTTATCCGGTTTTCCCCGGCCAGTTTTCTTAATAATGATGTAACCTCATCGGAAATGTTTATTTCGCTTTCCGTAAAATCCCTTTTTCCTTCGCTAGGATAGCCTGTACCGTTCAAAGAGGCAACCGTGATGGGATTTTGAAAACCTTTCAGCAATTGCCGCCAGTAATTTTCTGATTTGGAAAAGTCCTGTTGATTTAACCAGTTAATATAATCGACATATTGTATCGGCTCCGGCAAATTAACATCCTTGCCCTGGCAAATGGCGTCATAGATGCTGAATACCTCTTCACCGATCTCTATCAGGGAACGGGCATCAATAATCATATGGTGGTGAGTCAAAACCAGGTGGTAATGCGCTTTCCCCAAATGAAAAAGGGTCAGACGCATCAGGGGGGCTTCTCTCAGATTGAACCCCTTGGCTCTGTCAGATCTGGTGAATTCATCGAGCCCGGTCCGTTGCTCGGTGGCAGAGAGAGACCGCCAATCCCGCAGTTCAAAGGGAAGATTAATATTTGAGCAAACATCTTGACGGGGCTCATCAAGGCCTTCCCAACGGTACCCTACCCTTAAAATCTGGTGCCTTGATACAACACGATTCCATGCTTCTTTAAACGCAGGAACATTCAGGTCTTCATGGAGAACCAGGGTCATCTGTTCTAGGTAGGCCGTAGACCCGGGTGTTAACAGAGACTGAAATAGCATCGCCTGCTGCATAGGGGAAAGCGGGTAGGAAGCTTCTATATTGCTAATTGAATTAATCTTGTTCACCTTTCCCACCAGCTTTAGATACCGTATTTTTTGTCTTTATTATTAACTCTGTTGCTAATCTGACCATTGCCAGCTGCGAATATTTCCGCAGGGCCCCTTCACGGCAAGAGCCGCCGCGAATCCGGAGGCGTCTTTTAAGTCCTGCATGGACCATCGTTGTGCTTCCTCTGTATCTCCTTCTATTCTGAGTAGCCTGGCCGGTTCACCGGGGACCAGCGATACATCAAATTTATCTAGCGGCATAGATAGGCCATCTCCGGTGGCCTTGATAAAAGCCTCCTTACGGGTCCAGCAGTTGAAAAATGCCTCTTTCCTTCTACTTTCAGGTAATATATGAAAAACCTCGTTCTCTCTTGGAGAGAAGAAACGCTCGAAGATTTGCTCCATATCTGGTATATCCCGTATCTGTTCGATGTCAATGCCTATTTCACGGTCGCCGGTAAAAGCGTATATCGCCAACCCTTCTGAGTGGGACAGGTTAAAATGCATCTCTGTACTGTCATATATATCCGCAAGCACCGGCTTATCATTCTTCCCATAAGAAAACAGCAAACGGCTTGGCTCGACCCCTAGATAACAACCCAGGAGTATTCTCAATATCCCCCGTCGTACGATAAACCGGTTCCTGTCTTTTTCGAAATGAAAGCGTTCCGCCCTTTTTCTCTCGTTGGCAGCAAGCAAACTGTAATATTGCGATATCGGTCTATCCAAGGGAGCACTCCAGATATGGACTCCGTCCTGTGTGATTTCTCGACCGCATAGTTGATGGACATTGAATTGATTGTTCATCTCAATAATAGCTGGATGATATGGTCTCACGTGTTTAGCATAGAATTATCAGGTTAGAACAAAGTTAGGATTGGGTTATAAGATGGCTAAAATGCAAGTGAAGTGAGTGATGAGGTGGTCCCCGAAATTTAGACAGGTTGTTAAGAGCGGGTTCTGCTCCTAAAATAAAGACAGAATAGGAGGAGCAGGACATGAAACAGAACCGAAGGAAACACAGCCCATCATTCAAGGCCAGGGTAGCCCTGGAAGCGCTCAAAGGCGAGGAGACAACAGCCGAACTAGCCAGTCGGTTTGAGGTGCATCCGAGCCAGATCCGTGCCTGGAAGAAGTCATTGGCTGAAGGTGCCGTCGACATCTTCGGCGATGACCATGACCATAAGAGCAAAGACGATAAGGGGCTCATTGCTCAGCTGTACCAGCAGATTGGTCAGCTCAAGGTAGAGCGGGATTTTTTAGAGAGCAAGTTGGGTCGCTGAGCGTGGAGTGGCGGCGTGCCGCGGTAGACCGTCGGCATCCGTCGCTCTCAGTGGTACGTCAATGCAGGTTGCTGGATATCAGCCGCTCCGGCCTGTACTACCAGCCTGTAGGAATCTCTGAGGAGGATTTGACTCTTATGAAGCTGATTGACCGTCAATACCTGGCCACACCATTCTATGGGGCACGCAAGATAGCCGCGTGGCTGAAGAGTCAGGGCCACCGGGTCAACCGGAAACGTGTCCGGCGTCTGATGCAGATAATGGGTCTCAAGGCCATCTACCGGTGCCCCAGGACCAGCCAGCCGGCACCAGGTCATAAAATCTATCCCTATTTATTGAATGGTATGGAGATAACACGGCCGAACCAGGTATGGGCGGCAGACATCACCTATATACCCATGGCACGGGGGTTTCTGTACCTGGTAGCCATCATAGACTGGTACAGCCGGTATGTGCTCTCTTGGAGGCTGTCGGACACACTGGATGCCAGCTTCTGTGCCGAGGCTCTGGAGGAAGCGCTCCGGAAAGGCAAGCCCGAGATATTCAACACCGACCAGGGAGCCCAGTTCACCGGTGAGGCCTTCACCGGGCTCTTGGAACAACACGGAGTCGGGATTAGCATGGATGGGAAAGGAAGGTATAGTGACAACCTGTTCATAGAGCGGCTGTGGCGGACAGTGAAATATGAGGAGGTATATCTGAAATCATATCAGGATGGAAGAGATGCCAGAATCGGTCTTGGTAGCTACTTCAGTTTCTATAACACCGAGCGTCCCCACCAGGCCCTGAGCTACCGAACGCCAGCCGAGGTATTTACCTCAATCCCGGTAGAAGCTACCAATGGAGATGTGGTAGAATCCTTAACACCAGACCCCTTGAGGATAGCGGGACCCACTCTTAGTATAGCCCCTATCCTGTCCTAATGATGGGGTCACCTCATGATGGGATTTGAACCCATTCTCGTGGTTCGAATATGGATGAGCAGTCTGTAGATTTGTTTCACCTTGTTTACGCCTTTTAAGTAAAAGAATTATCATCTTTGTGAAGGAATGTTTCAACGTCATCCATACTAAAACGGTAGTCGCGGCGCTTGCCGATACGATATGATTTAATCACCCCCATTTTACTCCACAGTCTGATGGTATTGGCATGAACATGTAGTAAATGGGCTACCTCGGACACTGTCAGCATCCTTGGAGGTGACACGTCGTCTTTAATATCTTTCTTCAACATATCGCATCTAAATGTAACAAATCATATATCTTCTTAACTGAGCTTAACATTTTCTATATTTACTAACAATAGAGGTAGCACTGAAAGAGCATCAGTAATAGTACCCACAAATATTCTATTTTTATCCTCTATCGTCAGGTTTTCTGGCTTTTTTACTGGCTTAAAGTGTCCTGTTCCGAGGTCTGCCACGTGTTTATCTAACCATATTTGTACTGATTTCTTACCATCGTCCAACTTCGATTAACTAAACTTATAAATGTTCGATACTGATATTTTCAGTAAACAGGATAATCTTGCTTAGCGGAGCACCAAATATTAGAAAAATCATGGATAGTCTTGGTGACCTAATAATAAATACACAGGAAACTTCATTCAGAACCGAGAGGTTTTTCGTCTCTATCGGTGGCATAAGAATTGCCATAATATGCCAGGATACCCATTTTTTAGACCTTCTCCGAAATCGCTACCGATGGTTTGAGTCAACGGGTCCGGCAACTTACGAGATTTTAGTAAGAATCTTACCTTTTAGGGAATTGGCATTAGAAAATATGGGACAACCCTTCCACACACAGGTTATGAAAATAAATTCCGGTTACAACTACATTATCAGGCGAACTGACAATCCGTTTATGGCTGCAGTCAACACATCATCCCAAAAAGCACTGGTAAAGCTGTGGGACTCCGAGTACTGTTTCGACAGCTTTTTCCGTGTGTTATTCACCTTGATTATGGCAGAGGAAGGGGGATTAGTCATTCACGCTTCGGCCATTAGTGATGGAGAGCAGGGGTATGTCTTTTTCGGCCCTTCCGGAAGTGGTAAGACAACGGTAACGCGGTTATCAACCGGCCGTATGGCATTAACCGATGAACTGGCTATTATTAAACCTCATAATGGGGGGTATCGGGTGTACGGGACCCCTTTCTGGGGCGAGTTTACCCCTGGTCGGAGCAATGCCCATGCCAGGTTAAGGGGTTTGTATTCATTGAAGAAGGCCCGGATTAACAATCTCGTCCCAATTGATAGAGTGAAGGCTATGGAGGAGTTATACCAATGTGTGTTGTTCTTCAGTAAAGACAGCCACCTCTTATACAACTGATGTTTAATAATTGTTGTGCCGTTATCGATAAAGTTCCTTCTTACGAACTGCACTTCCTCCCGGACCCTTCTTTCTGGCAAGTGGTGGATTGACATGGATAATATGGAGCAACACATGATGAACGAATACCCGATGAGGAATAACGCGACGGCATATAGAATAATAGATGGGGTAGCAATGGTTGTTGGTGCGCAAGAAAGTAAGCTGCTCACTTTAAATGATGTAGGCACCTTTATCTGGGAACAAGCTGATGGCAAACAAACCTTTTCGGAGATTGTTGATAAGTTATGCCAGCATTTCGATGTAGATTACCCCAGAGCCATGCAGGATGTCGTGGTCTTTGTCAAGGAACTGCAAAGTAAGGGTTTGCTGGTGTTATCCGATCATCCTCTGAAAACTGGGGAAAGATAATGAGAGAAACACACAATTGCTCTATTGATACTTTGTTCACTTGGGCCGCTAGAGACAACGTGCCATTAAGTATCGAGTTCGAACTAACCTATCGCTGTAATCTGCACTGCAGCCACTGTTACGTCGTTGATCGGGGTGAGGAAGAATTGAGCTTCAGTGAGATTGCCGGTATTTTAGACCAGCTGGCAGCGTCTAATTGCCTCTTTTTAACTCTCACCGGTGGTGAAGTTTTCATCAGAGAGGACTTTCTTGATATCGCCCGGTATGCCAGAAGTCAAGGCTTCGCCCTGAAGATATTCACTAATGGGAACCTTGTCAATAAGGACATCGCCTGTGAAATGGCCAGATTGAAGCCTCTGCAAGTAGGCATAAGCATTTACGGGGCTGATGCCGCTACCCATGACAGGCTTACCGGAGTTCACGGCTCTTTTCATCGGTCTATCAACGCTCTCAGGCTTTTAAAAGAGCAGGGAATAATGACTACCGTCAAGTGCTTGTTGATGAAGGAGAATTTGGCTCAATTGGGAGAAATTAGAACGCTAGCTGGGGAAATGGATGCTATTTCCCAATTTGACCCTGTTTTCACACCGCGAAGCGATGGCAACCGCGCACCTCTGCAGCATGAGCTAACTGAAGCTGAACTTTACGGGTTTTTCTCTCATGAGGTTGCTGACCCAGGGAAATCCGGGGAACGGGCTTATCCGTTATCAGAATCTATCATCTGTGGGGCGGGAAGGGATATCTGTTCTATCTCTCCGGGTGGAGAAGTGTATGCTTGTGTCGCGTTACCGATGTCTCTGGGTAATCTTAGACAATCTAGTTTTGAGAAAATCTGGCATGGTGCTGAAGCAACCAAGCTGCGGAGATTCAGGTTTTCTGACCTTCACCAATGCGTTTCCTGCCATGATGTAAATTACTGTATCAGATGCTGGGGTCTGGCAACCGTGGAATCAGGCGACCACTTGGGGCAGGCTTACAGTAACTGTCGAATCGCCCGGATCCGTCACCGGATTTCGGATGAGCGTAGCAAGAGCAAAACAGGAGGTGGCTTATGAAACGACGTTATGAAGCACCAAAGATTGTGGACGAGAGGTACCTGGAAGTCGAAGCTATGGCTTGCAACAAGGTACCAGGACTTGGCGCACTAAGTTTCTGCGGTCGAGTATGGATGGGACGGCGTGGCAACCAGGCTGGCTGTCAAATGAATCCTAATTCTAGAAGCTCTTAACACTGATGCATACTCGCTCATTTCGAAATCCGGTGACATATTTGGGCAAAGTGGTTCATCCGAGACTTGCTCACTGCTCTCGGTATAACACGGAGGTGCAAGATGAAAATTAGAAAAGCGGTTATTACTGCTGCCGGCTGGGGCACCAGGTTCCTGCCAGTGACCAAGTCTCAGCCCAAGGAGATGTTGCCCCTGGTAAATAAACCAATTATTCAATATAGTGTGGAAGAGGCCGTTGCCTGTGGCATGGAGTTAGTGGTTATCGTAACGGCTTTAGGTAAAAGAGCTATCGAAGACCACTTTGACCGCTCCTTCGAACTGGAACAGGTACTGGAGCAGAAAGGCGAAACCAGGCAAGCAGAAGAAATACGCCGCCTTTCCAACTTGGTTGATATCACTTACGTCCGCCAGAAGGAGCAGCTAGGTCTGGGGCATGCATTGCTCTCGGCAAAAAAAATCGTCGGCAACGAGCCCTTCATTTTAATGCTCCCTGACGATATCTTCGAACAACAGGAACTGGTGTTGAAAAATATGATGGAAATCTACCACCGGTATCAGGGCAGCGTTATAGCCGTTAAACAGGTAACTGAAAGCGAAATTAGCCGATATGGTATTATTCAGCCCGATAAAAAATCCGAGCGTATTTACCAGGTGAGGGACTTTGTGGAAAAACCACAGCCAGCAGAAGCTCCTTCAGACCTGGCTATTATGGGCAGGTATATTCTTGTACCTGAGATTTTTGACATATTGGGTGACACACTTCCAGGTAGGAATGGCGAGATTCAGTTAACAGATGGCTTAAAACACTTGGTCCAACACCACCCGGTGTATGCCTATGAATTTGAGGGTGAACGGTATGATGCGGGTACACCGTATGGCTGGCTTCAAACGAACATAGCCCTGGCCTTGAAGGATCCGAGTATCGGCCCGAGGCTGGAGAATTATCTTAACAGTCTGTTACAGACTGTCTACAAATAACCAAGAAATGCTCACTATGTAAACCTGAATTAGAAGCCTAAAAGTCGAGAGACTACAGATTGGAAAATGGGTTCAAGTAAAACTGCACACTCTTGGGACTACCTATGATCCTGTCAGAGTTCTTCTAAAAAAGCATAAAACTCAAGATACAACATTAGCCAGTGACACAAGCCACCATGCACCTATTCTCCACCTGCCTATCTCCTTAAATATTTAACAACCTCTTTCAATCCTTCCTCCAGGCTGTATTTTGGATTGTAACCGAAAGCTTTGGCTTTGTTAATATCGGCCAAACTGTGCAGTATGTCGCCGGGTCTTGGGTCTTTGTAAACCGGTTTGATGTTTTTATTGCCCACAAGCCCGATGATGAGCTGCGCGAGATGGTTAATTGTTATCCTTTGCGAATTACCGAGATTAAAGACTCCAGTAGCGTTACTCTCTGCTGCCTGGATATTAGCCTCGGCAACGTCTTTAACGAAAGTAAAATCCCGGCTCTGCTCCCCATCCCCGAAAATAATCGGTGACTTCCCTTCCAAAGCGTTCCGGAAAAACAACGGGATTACGGCCGCGTACGGAGAATTGGGGTCTTGCCGCGGACCGTAGACGTTGAAGTACCGCAGGCATACCGTATTGAGACCATATATTTTGTTGAATACTTTGCAGTAATACTCACCGGTGAGCTTGGTTACCGCGTAGGGTGATTGCGGATTTGGCGTCATATCCTCGACCTTGGGAAGAGTTGGCGTATCACCGTAAACGGATGATGAGGAAGCGTAGATAACCTTTTTAACACCCTTATCCCGAGCGGCTAAAAGCACATTTAAAGTACCGGTGATATTGGCATCATGGGACATTTTGGGATTTTTAATACTGCGCGGAACGCTGGGTATCGCCGCTTGATGGTAAACGTAGTCCACGCCTGAGAATATTTTACGCAATAAAGCCAGATTTACTATGCTGCCCTGAACCAGTTCGGCATTCTTGCCGTTGAGAATCGATTCTATATTAGACAATCTGCCCGTGGAAAGGTTATCGATAACGATAACCTGATATCCTCGCTTGACCAGTTCCTCGGTGATATGTGAGCCAATAAATCCGGCACCGCCCGTAACGACAAATTTACTCATTTTTTTGCGACTGATTCAGCCAAGATATGCGGCTTATCAGTGTCTCCTCCTCTTTTTACACTTGATTGATGTTTACGAGACTAACTAATTATAACCTCGTGACATTCAAAATTCTACCTTTTCCTTGTTGGAACCGGGTAACACTCGGGTCGGGATTAGGTTAGAAATTAATCTTCTTGTGGTCGTGTCTTATACTTGAAGATGCTCCTACTCCCTGCTGGCTTTTCGTGTGTAGCAATAAAAGTATCGGCACGGTTATAACCGAATTCTTACAAATAACAAACCGAAATCTAATGTTAAATACATAAGATATTTATAAGGAAACCTGATTGAAGATGAAAATGTTAATACAGGAGTCTAGTGCCACAAAAATGGGTGATTTATCAATCGAGGAAGTAAATGATGTCGAAGATTTCCGGACTTTAAGAGAATCGTGGAATGCACTGCTACAGGAAAGCAGTGATAACAACATATTTCTGACCTGGGAATGGCTATTTAACTGGTGGCGGCATTATGGCAGCGATAAAAAGCTCAGAATACTACTTATCAAGGAATCGGATAAAATTATCGGTATCGCCCCATTTATGGAAAAAAGGTATCGAGAGGGATTCATCACTGTTGGTGTGATAGAAAATCTGTGTTCTGAGAACTGTGATTACAGCGGTATCATTCTTACAGATAAAAAACATGAGTCCGTAGCCCTGCTTATGGATTACTTAGCCAAGATAATAAAAGACGGTAATTTAATCGCAAGAATGTACCACATTCCGGAAAATAGCACTTTCCTTACGATATTGCGTGAACAATATCCATCGTTGTCAAAATCTCTTTTTTTGCATGAAAAGGTAATAACTTCTTGCCCGTATATCAATCTTCCGGCAACCTGGGAAGAATATTTGCATACTCTTAGTAAGAAAAGACGTGGAAATTTACGACGGGCAATGCAATCCCTGCAGAAAGACCATGAGGTCGAATTTAAGAGGTATACGGCAGGTGATGATTTACAGAATCAACTCCAGGTTCTGTTTAAGCTTCATCAAAAGAGATGGCAAGGGAAAAACATCATCAGTAAATTCACTACACCGGAAGCGCGAGAGTTCTATATGGACGTATCTCAGGCTTTTAATAAAAATAATTGGTTGTCTTTCTCTTCTCTCAACGTGGATGGGAAGACAGTGTCCATGCTTTGGGGATTCAAGTACCGTAATACATGGTGTGATATGACACCGGCCTTTGATCCCGACTATTCACGTTACAGTGTGGGAAATCTGCACATACTGAAAATTATCGAGGAATCCATCCAAGATGGTCTGGGGAAACTTGATTTCCTAAAAGGCGAGGCAGCCTACAAGGCCCACTGGACAAGTTGTAAAACAGATAACATCAGGATAACCATAGCTAAAAGGGGGTTTGTGGGCAGGTACCGGGCCAAATTATTTCAGGCGCTTATAAAATATGACAATGCCAGGGCGCGTAACTTTCGCGAAAATATTGACCTGCTTCTCAAGAAGATACGACCACAAAGAAAGTCAACTGACGATTAAAAACTTCCGCCTCTATTAAGGGGGGTATTTTATGACCAGGGCATTACTAGAGAGGTTCAGGTGCCCAGTTTGTTCATTTAAGCACGATTAGGCTTTAAACAGGAATGATTAAGACGTATTTGCGTATATTACTACTGCGGGCGCTGGACATCTCAGGGATAAATGCCCTGTGCCGGACATTGAACCGCCATAAGGCGATTATTCTCTGGTATCATGGAATAAGTGACGATGGCTTTGGTTTACTGAGGGGTTTCGACGAAAGACATATTCCTAAGTCACTTTTCAGGAAACATTTAGAGTATCTCAAGCGCCAGGGATATATCTTCGTAAGTATGACAGACTTATTAAATGCCATAAAGAATAAAAAGAGAATAGATAAATTTGTAGTTCTCACTTTTGATGATGGGTTTAGAAATATTGTGGAGAATGCCTATCCAATAATGAAGGATTTTAGTGCCAAGGGCTGTTTCTATCTGGTATCTGATTTAATTGGGACGAATGAGCTATTGTGGACGGATTTTGTCGAAACGGTGATAAGAAATCAAAAAAAAGGAAATTTTCAATTTGTTTTTAAAGGAGAAAAAATCGATTACGTGCTGGACGATAAATATTCATATCAAGATGCCATGAAGGATATCAAAGCTAAACTCAGATCAATTTCAGACCGGGCAAGACACGAACATCTGGAACAGTTTAATAGTATTGAATTGGATGACGTTCCGAGAGAGTTCACTATGGCTACCTGGGAACAGATTAACCAATTAGATAAGAACCTGCTTGAAATAGGAAGTCATACCAGGAGGCATCCTAACTGCGTAAACCTCACTTCAAATGAGGAATTGGAAGATGAAATAAAAAATTCAAAGGTTGATATTGAGAAAAACACCGGCTACCAGATAAAACATTTTTGCTATCCCGCAGGATCATATGATGATAGAGTGGTCGCTAAAGTAATTGAATACGGCTATGAATCTGCTGTTACAACGGCACAAGGCTTTAATGACGAGAGTTCTGATTTATATAGGTTAAAGCGCATAGAAGCAAATGAGCAATTCTTGTTCTTTAAAGCCGGCGTCTCAGGAAGTTATAACCTGCTCCGCCGGATTAAAGCCGTTCTGTCTTAGTCCTTATACAGTCATCGGCATTGGTCGCAGGCACTTAATATCAGATTTCAACCCTCCATCCCCGGTTCAGGGGTAAGTTTTAACCGAATATTGACCTATATCTAACCTTGTTCCTACTCGACGGTATTAGGATTGAAAATGAAGCCTACAATTTTAGGCCCAAGAGAAAGGAGCTGCTACATATGGTTTCCCAGAGATCTAAGGAAAGCGTTAAAATGATGTCTTCAGATACCGCGACAAACAGCAGAACTCGTGTAAATAACGGTCCAGATATAAAAGCCAGAGTTGATACGGCAACCGTTTGTATCGTTGGTTTAGGTTACGTGGGCTTGCCTTTAGTTGAGGCGTTTGCTAAAAGACTAAAGGTAATCGGCTATGATATCAAAGTTAAGAGGGTAGCCGAGTTAAGTCAAAAATATGATAACCCCAGACTTATCTTTACTGATGACCCAAAGAAAATAATACAAGCAGACTTCATAATTATATGCGTTCCCACGCCGGTTACGAAAATGAAGGAACCTGATCTTTATCCTGTCGAAAGCGCGGCAACAACCGTGGGCAAGAATTTAAAAAGAGGAAGCGTAGTCATTCTGGAATCAACTGTATACCCCGGCGTTACTGAAGAGATTGTCATGCCAATTCTGGAAAAAGAGTCCGGACTCAAATGTGGTGAGGACTTCAAGGTTGCTTATGCCCCTGAGAGGGTCAACCCCGGTGACAAAGAGCACACCATAGATAAGATTACCAAGGTCGTGTCCGGAATGGATGAAGAAACAAAGGAACTTGTCGGTGAGCTTTATGGTAGAATAATCCCAAATATTTTCAAAGCAAAAGATATTAAAACCGCCGAAGCCTCTAAGGTTATTGAAAACATACAGAGGGATTTGAACATTGCTCTGATGAATGAGCTATCTCTTATTTTCGAAAAACTCCACCTAGATACTAAGGATGTGCTTGATGCCGCCTCCACTAAATGGAACTTTCACCGCTATTCCCCGGGACTTGTCGGCGGACACTGCATACCGGTGGATCCATATTATCTGGTTCATAGAGCCAAGGAGTTCGGCTACCACTCCCAGGTTATCTCAGCCGGCAGGGCTATCAATGATTCTATGGCTAAACATGTGGCCGAAATGACTGTAAAAGCCCTTAACGACGTCGGCAAGGTAATTAAGGGCTCCAAGGTCCTTATCATGGGTCTGACCTATAAAGAGAATGTTCCTGATACAAGAGAGACCCCGCAAAAGCATGTGATAGATGAGCTCAAAGAATACGGTGTTGTGACTTTTGGCTATGACCCTATACTGGACATTGCTGAAGCTGAAGAAGAATTTGGCATAAAGATGTTAGAAAACCTGGAAGAAAAAATCATATTTGATGGCATAATCCTGGCCGTGGCTCATGATGTCTTTAAAGAAAATGGCCATGGAATTACCCTTGACAAGCTGGAAACCATTACAAATAGTCACCCGGTGTTGATCGACATAAAAAGATGTCTAGATGGTACTAAAGCGACCAATAGAGGATTTTGCTACCGCACATTATAGCAAGACATTATTTTAGCCTTCTTGAATCCGGGTTTAACTAGTTAATTATGATAACCGGCCCGTAATATAGAGAGTCAGGAAAATGCTTCTGAAATTAATGAAACTCTGGTGCTCTGGCGCACCGATAAGCGCCGAGAACAGCCACCAGCAAGTAGATGTCGCTCATGTACTGGGAGGTCCTCCCCAACCAAGCCACCCGGCTTTCAAGTTTACCCTGGGAGATGAAGAGTACTCCGAAGGCAAAAAGCACCAGGCCCAGAGAATACCAGTAGTAGAAAGCGGAATGAGACTTAAGGTAAATTTTAAAGCAAATTACCGCGGCGGCGATGCACAGGATAGCTGATATTCCCTGGATTAAATCTCGAGGTATGGTGAGTGAAGGCAGTACACCTCGATATAAAAGCCAAGTGACAACAGCGATGATGGTGAATATTACGAGGTAAGATAACAGGACGGTTCCCCGCTTATGTCGGGATTTCAACCCGGACAGGTTCAGCCGTGCCTTCATCAGAATTACTCCAATAAAATGTAAGAGCCCCGCCATGAAGACGGTACTATCATATACCGTGATACGTACCTCCAGGGCGGCACGGGTAAACCAGCCGTATATCAGGATACCAGCCCCGAAGGCCAACACGGCGCCGCCGAGCCCCAGTATCTCGAACGAACCAGTGATTGTAAAACTCCTGGCGGCAATATAGGCCACCAGCATGGACACGGCGGAAATAAAGATTGTATTTAGTGTGGCAATCGGGAGGTATAATCTATAGTCCTCGGCAATGTCCAGGATATCGAGGCCGATAAAGAACAGGCCCAATCCGGTAATGACAACGACGAGTATGAAGGTAAATTGCTTGAACATCTGATATATTGGTAATGGTATCACAAATAATTGCAAATAGTAAATCGGGTCCGTTGACGTGAACGGCTAAGTTTTGGCTATACCATGAATAGGCCGTGTCGCGGCGGTGAAACAGCTGCCACAAGCGTTACCGGAGGGAACGGCGCCGCTAATCCAGAGGCAAAGAGAAATGAAGAACGCTTCCACCCTGCTGCCTGTTCCTGGCCCAGATATGACCGTGGTGGGCCTTCATAATGATTTTACAGATATAGAGGCCCAGGCCAGACGACGGTCTGTATCGTTGCCAATTTTCCACTCGATAATGCTGGCGATGCCCGCGCGGACCAACCGTACCCAGTCCGACCAGAAAAACGAGAGCAAAGCAATCAGTGTCCCCAGGTGTAGTGCCAAGTCAAAAGTGATGCCAGGGTCATTCCAACGGAAAAGCCAGGGGATGATGACAAGGTGGGCCGAGCTTGAAATCGGTACAAACTCGGTCAATCCCTGCACGATGCCGAGAATCACGGCCTGTAGTAAAGTCACCGGTGCTCCCCTGGTATCTCAGATGGGACAGGCAGGGATTGGATTTGTTGACGGCCTGACGTAAATATCATTAACCTGATACGCTCATTTTGGTTACTATTGTATCTCTTGAGATTACAGCAGTCAAGACATCGCGCTGGTATCAGTGAAAATCAGTTGATGACAATTCGTTTCTCTTAGAGTACCGTCATCATGCGTCGGGTTGACTTCCGCCACAGTCTCTCCTATAATCCAAACTAGAAAGGAGGCAAGCGGTTGGTCTAGCAATCGCATGCCAGCTTGTCTCTGAAGGTTCTTCTAAGCAGCGGGTCGTGGGTTTGAATCCCTCCAGGGACGCTGGCCCTGCTCCAGGAACTGACCATCACCGGCACTTTCTGGCCCTGTCTGTCCTGTAAGATGGCATCAAGCGTCTCTTTCATATAACCAGCCCAGCCAGTCTGGTCATGGTAAAGGCCAGGACGGCTCTTCAGCTTTTCCACATGTTTTTCCATCTCCTGAAGAGATGGACTGGCCCTCCTGGTAGTAGAGGCAGTAAGAGTCTCGGGTTGATGATACCAGACGCGGCGTGAAGTGACAGGTGCGACAGGCCTGGTTACCTCTTTTTTCTTTTTTGCCGATTCTTCCGGTAAAGCCCAGTTCCGCCGACGGGAATACCGGCTGTCTTGAGTAACTGTTACCACGTCCCTTTTCTGGAATTGAGTTTTCACCGGGGTTTCCGCCTGTTCTTGTTGCCGGTAAAATAGCCCGCGTCTCGATGCTATTACCCTGCCCAGTTTTTCCAGGTTAACCGCGGGAGGAGCCGGCGGTCTCCCGTAAGATACCGCTAAATCCACCAGCTTGGGCATCATATACATCACTATTAAAGCTCGGAAAATCCCGGAAATCAGGAAAATGCTGAGTAGTCGGCTGCCGAAGGTGAAAAAAATGCCCTTTACGAGGTAACCGCCCATCAGTCCTCCCAGCGCCATACAGAACAGGACCAGACATCTGGTATAAACAATATAGCGTAACTTCTTCGGCTTTGGCGCCACCTTCCACAGGTAGCTCTGGGTGCACAGGTCATAAGCCCCCCAGCAGATACCTGACACTATCTGAACAAAAGCCAGATACCCGATATTCGAGCAAAAAAGCCAGCAGATTGGAATTGCTGGAATTACACGAGATACTATACTGAGGACCCTTATATTGCCGACTTTATCGGCAAAACGCCCCCAGAAAGGCGCGCTGACAACTCTGGCGAGAAACTCCGCTGAAATTATCATGGTGAAGTTCAGATAGGTAAAATGCCGTTCCTGGAGCATGTATACGGCGTACAGCGGCCCGCTGAGACCGACGGTAAGATAGAAAAACGAAGAAAAGATAATGAATGTGTCCAGCTTCTTCTCTTTCAATTCCCCGAGAAAATCGAATAAACCGAACTTTAATGTCTGGGGTTCCTGTTTCGGGGCATCGACGCCTTTTTTATCCGGCTCATACATATGGGTAAAAATGATAAAATCCACGAGCGCCATCACTAAAGCCAGTGTAAATACCAGCGCAAAAGCCGCCAGGCTTTTCTCTCCAAATGTATCCAGCAAGTATCCCAGAAGAAAGAAGGCTCCCAGATAAAAACCGCTCTTTATGGCCAGACGCTGCCCCAGATATCGCCCCAGCGTACCATGGGGGACCAGGTTGGATAGCCAGTTATCCCGCTGAAACGTCAATAATATCCCCGGCATCAGGTTGACTAACCATAAAAGGGCAAACCATACCGGCGCTATTCCCAGCTGCGATAGCAGGAACGCCAGGATAAGGGGTACCCAGGCACAGAGATTGAGAAAGGCGAGAATAATAGCCCCTCTTTTGCCCAGACCCGCACGCTCGATAAGATAAGGCGCTTTAATACATATGAGGGAAAGGCTTAGATTAACCAGCGTCGTCAGTATTGAAACGCTTTGAGCGTCAGCACCGGCCGCGATTATTGAAGGCGCCTGATAGCTAACGGCGGCGTCCTCAACAGCGATAGATGCGGCATCGCCGTGGAAACGAATCAGGTTATCGTCAGCCTTGCGGCTATTGATGGACGTGTCTATTTTAGAGCGATTCGTATGATTATTACCTTTCTTTCAGTATTAAGAAAATGACATCTTTAACAGATGCATCACCCCGGATAAAAGAGAAAGCCTGCTTGAGCAGACTTTCCCCGGGTCTCCGATTATATTAACTTTATTAAATAATGCCAGTCCGGTTACCTTAACTGTCACCGGCATATAAAATCCCGGAACCACTCAGCCATATCAAGCTGAAAGACGTAATTCTGAGACGGCTGTCGTTTTTCCGGGATTTATTACGGCTTTATGCCTTTATTTACACAACTTAACGTCTTTAGCTACAAATCCTTTTTCCCCCAGCCCCACCTTATAGCTTACGTTCTGCCCTTCTTTCAACGCCTGGAACTTAATACCCTGAAGCTGGCTGTAATGGAAAAATATGTCTTTGCCGGCATTACTGGAAACAAATCCATAACCATGCTCACCAACCAAACGCCTTACAACACCTGTTGTCATGACCATCCCTCCATCCAGAGCATAGCCCGGCAGATTTAATTTATCTGCCCAGAGCCGATTCCTGCTTCTTCCTGACAGCACGCGTACCATGACCGTGTTTTACGTGCTTGAAAGCTTCCTTATAGCTTCTCCGCTGAGATTGTTTTTCTGCTTTTCTTCCCATTTTTCATTCCTTTACTAGAGCTTTTGTCTTCATTATATCCTAATCTGGATATCTGTTGCTAATTAGCTTCGCAGTCCCAGACCAGGCCCCAGCCGATGGCTATATAAACACCGCCCCGGCTGTCATGGGAAGCATTATTTAAATATGTTCGAGCACCAGTTGCCATTCACGCCACTCAAACAGAGCCATATTCAAAACCAGTCGGCGCATGGGTTCCTCCCGGGTCAACATGTAAAAACAGGTATTGTTTTCGATACTGGTTTTTAAAATACCTTCCTCAACCAGCTGGGCTAAAGCTCTTTCCATTTCCAGCCTGCCGGCGTCTTCGTCGATAGCATGAACAATAGCCAGTTTGCTGAAACGACCGTTAGGGTGTTCCACGAAAAACCGCAGCAGCCCCAGAGAACAGCGGTTGTGTACCAGCTTCTTCATAAGCTGGCCCAAATACGGCCGGCTTTTCTTCTGGCTAACTTCGATAATAGTCATTGGGGGTCTCCTTTCGCGGCTTCTTGCTTACCTTCGTTAGTTTAATGCTTTTCTACCTGTAGTGGTCCGCTGCGATTGGTAAGCTTCACGCTGCCGCAGATAGGAAGGCATATCGAGCTCGTCGTCTTCAATCCCCTTGAGAAGACGTGTCAGCTCCTTTTCCTTGGCGGCACCAGCCATCGACTCTCTGGTGATAAAACCGGTAGCAATCAGGGTGAGCCTGACATCGTTGCCCATGTTGGGGTCCAGCACCACACCGAAAATTACATTCGCCTGCGGGTCAACCGCCTGGCGGATGACCTCAGCGGCATTATTCACTTCATAAAGCGTGAGATTGCTGCCGGAAATATTGAAAAGAACTCCCTTGGCGCCCTGCATGGAAACATCCAGCAGCGGGCTGGCCAGAGCTTCTTTGGCGGCGTCTACCGCGCGGTTCTGTCCGGTCCCCCGCCCGATGGACATCCAGGCCGGCCCGGCATCTTTCATTATCGTCCGTATATCGGCAAAGTCCAGGTTGATAAGACCGGGGACAGTAATTACCTCGGCGATTGCCTGGACGCCATGATGCAGCACCTCATCGGCCATTCGGAAAGCTCCATCGACGCTGGTTTTCTGGTCACAGAGGTCGAGCAGGCGGTCATTGGGGATAATTATCAAAGTATCCACATTTTCCATAAGGGCATTTATGCCCTCTTCGGCGGTCTTGCTGCGGTGATTACCCTCAAAGGTAAACGGTTTGGTAACCACGGCAATGGTAAGCGCGCCGGTCTTTTTGGCCGTCTCGGCCACGATCGGTGCCGAGCCGGTGCCGGTACCACCACCCATGCCTGCCGTAATAAAAATCATGTCCGCCCCGCTGACCACTTCGCCTATGGCGTCACGGCTTTCCTCGGCGGCCTTCCGGCCGATAGTTTGGTCGCCGCCGGCACCCAGGCCGCGGGTCAGTTTCTCACCGAGTTGCACACGCTGCGTGGCTTCGGTAATTTCCAGATGCTGCGCATCCGTATTCATTGCGATAAACTCTACCCCGTGCAGTTGCTCACGAACCATCCTGGTGACAGCATTACAGCCCGACCCTCCCAGACCGATAACCTTAATTCTTGCACCACTGGGAACATAACTCGATTTTGCCATTATAGCCCTCCAATTTTAAGTAATTATTAATCCAGTTTAGCGAAAGATTCGGAGCATATGCATCAGGAAACCGCGTATGCCCTTCTCATTGAACTTTGCGGAAGTTTCTGCATTGTGGTTTCTCATCTTCCACAGAAGGAGACCGACGCCCGTAGCATAGGCCGGATTATCCAGGACATCCGAGACGCCCTGCAGTTTAACTGGCCGACCCAGCCTTACCGGCATTCTGGTTACCTTCTGCCCGAGTTCGGCGATACCGGGAAGGTTAGCGACGCCACCGGTGATAACCAGCCCTGCCGGGATAAGTTTGCGATAGTCTGATTGAGGAAGTTCAAGCATAATCAGGCGTAGCATCTCCTCGACACGGACACGGATAATTTCGGACAGGTCATTATAAGAAATACTGTGTCCGTCACCGGTAATTGAAATTTCTTTAGCGCTGAAATCATCTTCTTTCGGTGTTACATCGCCGTATCTCTTCTTCATTTCCTCAGCCAGCTCGAAGGTAATCCCCAGGCCGACCGATATATCCCGCGTGACCTGATACCCGGCCACCGGCAGGACGGAAGTATGGTAAATGGTATTGTCCTTGAAGAGGGCCAGGTCGGTGGTGCCGCCGCCGATATCCGCCAGCAGGACGCCATCCTGTTTCTCCTCCGGTTCCAGAACGGCCTCGGCGCTGGCGAGAGGCTCCATAATGAGGTCTTCGACTTCCACGCCAATGCCGCGGATGCACTTCGTCAGATTCTGGATGGAGGTTATCGCCGCGGTAATAATATGAGTTTCCACATCCAGCCGGAAACCATGCATACCTATCGGGTTCTTGACCCCTCCCTGCCCATCGACGACATATTCACGGGGAATAACGTGAAGCAGTTTCTGTTCGGTGGGTACCTTCACGCTGCGGGCAACATCGAGGACACGCTTCAGGTCATCGGTGCGTACCACCTGATTATTGCGCGTGATGGCGATAGAGCCCTTGTTATTCACCGATGTAATATGTCTGCCGGTAACACCAACATAGGCCGATTCCAGCCTGCGTCCGGCCATCTGTTCGGCAATCCTTACTGATTGCTTTATTGATTCTTTGGCTTCATTGATATTCACTACCAGGCCCTTGTGAAGTCCGTGCGACGGAGCCACACCGACGCCCAGAACGCGAAGTCCTTCGTTATCATAGACATCGGCCATGATAGTGCATACCTTGGTTGTTCCAACGTCAATGGCAGCAACCCTGTCTTTTTTCACTTGTTCCTCCTTTTCGGCGTCAAAGCCACCTGCGTGAACAGGTTATTACCTATATTAATATCGACTGTTATTTTCCTCTCTGTTCACGGTAGCGGATGTTCCACTTGTTGCAGAGAGAATGCAGATGGTCTTTGAACTCCGCGTTCGGTATCCGGTAGAGTTCAGCCAGGAAGCCATGCAGCAGTTCGCCACCGGTCATATTCGGAGCCGCGTCTTCAGGCCCCGGCAGGTTGATGTACACGATTTCCGTCATGAGCTTTTGGTACTCTATTGGTGTCCCCATGTGATTGATGCCTCCTTCTTTTATTTGTTTCATTATCATTAGCTACTGTTTTCACAGTACACTTTAACAATCATATAACGTTCCAGTAACCATCAAATATTATTGTCCTTTCTATTTCTCTAGTGTCCTGCGATAATTCCATAACGCTTTCCTGCTATTACCATAAATCTCAGGTCATAATTCCATGACGAAAATACGCCCTTGTAACTTGCGTTTTTTTGGAATATAATTATAGACAATCAAGTGAGGGTATGCCGTGACTACTGAAAAAGGACGAAAACACTTACCCCCTTACGTTTCCTACCGCACCTTCCATAACTTCGTTGAACAACTGCAACAGCGTATGCCGTCACGCATTGACCGCAGCTACTGGGGCGATATCTTATCCGGGAGTACCGGCATACAGCTCATGGCAGCCCTGCGTTTTCTGGGTCTTATCGATGCTAACGGTAAGCCCATGGAACGTCTCAAGCCGCTGGTCGCTGCCAGGGGAGAGCCTAGAACTAAACTCCTCCAGGAAATAGCTTACGATGCATTCGGCTTCGTCCTGAAAAGCTCGCTTGACCTCGAAAGTGCCACCTATTCGCAGCTGGAAGAGGTCTTTCATAATACTTTTCAACTGACCGATAATGTTAGCCGTAAATGCGTGAAATTCTTCATCGCCATGGCCAGCGATGCCGGCATGACTTTATCGCCTTTCATTACCAGGCGCACCAGGTCAGCGCATACCAGTACTGGCACTAAGACCATATCAAAGAAAGTCGGAATTAGGACAAATCGGAATGGTATAATTCCACAAGGTACGGATGAAATACCAAATTACTCATCGTGGAATAGCAAACTTCTCGACAAATTTCCCAGTTTCGACCCGTCTTGGAGCGACGATATCAAGCAAAAGTGGTTTGCGGCATTCGATGAGTTGCTTAAAAAGGGATTACACAAAGGCTAATAAAAGCAGACACTTTTTTGATTGAAAGAGTTTTTAAAAACGTCCCTTTCTTAAGTAGTCCATGCGTAAATTTTAAGGATTTCAAAATAATTCAAGTAGCCGTCACACCTACTCTATAACTTATATCCTGGTATCCCGGTTTGAATTTCTCCCGGTGTCATCCTCCCCGCTGAGACAACCATCTTCACCGCATCATCAACCGATATCTTGGTGCGGATGATATCCTCTTCTCTCACTATTTGCAAAAAGCCGGTCGTAGGGTTGGGAGAGGTGGGTATGAGAACGCTCAGCAGTTTTTCTCCGGTTTCATCTGTTATTTCATTGGTGACAAAACCTATAGCTCTTATCCCCTTTCTGGGGAATTCTACCAGCACCACCTGCATGAAACCAGTCTTACCGGGAGCGGAGAAACTCTCCATTACTTGCTTGATACCGTTGTAAAGCCAGCGGAATACAGGTACCCTGTTCAATAATGAATTACCGTACCTTAAAATTCTTTTACCGACGACATTTCTCGCTATCAACCCGGCCAGGTAAATTAAAATAATGGTAGCACCAAAGCCTACCCCGGTAATGTTGTGCCCGACTATCTGATTGATTACAGGCTGCAAGATGTTATCGATGGAGGTAAATATCCAGTACAGTATTAATATACTCGCCCCTAACGGCACGGTAACAAGTAACCCCGTTATGAACTGGCCTCTTAATTTCTTGCCCCACCCTTCTCTGGTTTCTTTTTTTTCATCCATCTTCACACCTCCCGATTTATTCGTGAGTGAGATTTTTTTTAGGCGGCCATAAAAACGAAGCGAGAGCGGATATAGCCAGTATCCCTACCACCACCCCCATGGATATGGATACAGGTACTTGAAAGAATGCTGAACCCAGCATCTTCACCCCGAGAAGCGTGAGGATGGCAGCGGCTGTCTTGCCTGCTATCATGGCCGGCATAGGTATTCTCTATGGAAGCTTAATCTCTGGAAGCTCAATTTGCTAATAGAAATACACTAGATGCCTGGCACACATCCTGGAGCTCGTACCATTAGGACGGGGACACAGACAGAACGAAGAAGGCGGTCAGCAACGCTACCCCATACCCAGCGGCTTATTCCCGACCGTCCGTGGGTAGCAATAATCACTAAGTCAACATCATTCTTACTGGCAAAGTCACCAAGGACCTCGGCGGCCTTACCATAGATTACATCGGCTTTAGCATTGACACCGACCTTTGCCAGTTGAGCCACAATTTCTTTCAGGTATTTTTCAGCTTCTACCTTGTTATGAGTTTCAAAGGCTTTCAATTGTTCCATGGACGTAATCTCTGCCACTTCTCTACCGTAGGGTATTGCAATGGGCTCGACGGCTCGCACCAGCAATACGTCGGGGGTGGGCTCACTCCCTCTAACCACCGCTTCTAGGTGCGGCAGTACACACTCAGCCAACTTTGAGCCATCCAACGGAACTATAATTTTCTTATACATCGTCTCTCGTTTCCTTTCTTTGCATTTCTATTTTCCGCACAGGCAGGTTACATTCTTCAGAAGTATGCTTTGGGCTATTCCTTCCTTTCCTCCTTTGTGGAAGGATTCTCTGAAGCCGGTGCTTCTTCTGCCTCATTCTTAGGAAGAACGATGGAAAGTATCACAGAAACCACCAGGATTGCCACCACTACTACCAGGGAGACTAACACCGGTATTTCAAACGGTATTTTGAATACATCGGGGAGTATGCTGAGTATCATCTTGACTCCCACAAAGGCAAGGACGATGCAGATACCGGTTGAAAGGTAGCGGAAGAGGTAAAAAAGCCCGGCGAGGGCAAAGAAAAGAGCTCTTAGACCCAGAATAGCAAATATGTTAGAGCTATAAACGATAAGAGGGTCAAGGGTAACGGCTAATACCGCCGGAACCGAGTCCACAGCGAACATTATATCCATGGTCTCAATAGATACCAGGACGATGATAAGGGGCGTGGCAAAAAGCACTCCATTTATTCTCTTAAAAAAGCTGGTACCCTCATACGCCGGTGCGACGCGTACGATTTTTCGGGCGAACCGGACCACCGGGTTCTTTTCTGGCTCGACCTCCTTTTCTTTCTGCGTTACCAGTTTTATGCTGGTATAGATAAGGAAAGCTCCCAGGACATAGACAAGAAAGTGAAATCTTTCAATGAGCTCAATCCCGGCAAAGATGAATATTCCGCGGAAGACTATGGCACCAAGAATACCCCAGAGTAAGACCTTACGCTGTGCCTCACGGGGCACAGCAAAATAGGTGAAGATTGCCAGAAAGACAAAGAGATTATCCACGCTCAGGGAATACTCGATCAGATAGGCAGTAGTGAACAAAACCCCCTTTTCGTGTCCCAGAACAATATATATTACAACATTGAAGATAACGGCTAAGGCGAACCAGAACCCGACCAGTTTGAGGGCTTCTTTGACAGGGATAACATGAGCTTTGCGCTGGAAGACAAATAGATCAAGGGCAAGTGCCGCCACAAAGATAACTCCGAAGATTGGCCAGAAGTAGGTTTCGCTCATTATTCTCTTGCCTCCAGTCTATTATATACCACCGCTTTCTTTTTGCTATGAGTCATCATTGCGAAATGGTCAACAAAATCCGCTAAAGTAGAAAGTATAGCATTTATTGTTCAGGTGAGGCAAATGTACGCCGGCTGCGCAGCTGGCCGCAGCCAGCATTTATATCCTGCCCCCGCGATTCACGCAGCGTTACGTTGATGTGGCATTGTTTTAGCTCGTTTTCAAAAGCAAGAATCACCCGCTGGGACGGTGGCCGGAAAGACAGGTCAACTGTAGTATTGGCAGGGATGAGATTAACATGGCAGTTCAATCCCTGGATAAGTCCGGCCAGAGCACGCGCCTGCGTTATAGAATCGTTGATACCGCTAAAGAGGATATACTCGAAGCTCAGCCGACGCCCCGTTGACCGGCAATAGTCCTGACAGGCCGGGATAAGCTGTTCCAGGGGATATTTCCTGTTTATTGGGACGAGCCTGTTCCGCAGCCTATTGTCACTGGCGTGGAGGGACACCGCCAGCCCTATCTGGAGCTTCTCCTTACTTAAGCGTTTTATCTGGGGCACCAATCCGGCCGTAGAGATAACCATATTACGGGCACCCAGCCCGAAACCCTCCGGGGAATTAAGCATCTCTATAGCCTGCCAGAGGGCGTCATAGTTCGCCAATGGTTCCCCCATGCCCATGAAGACGATATTGGTAATCCGTTTCGCTTTCTCCTTATTGTTCTTACTTTCGTTATGCTGTCCCTGGAGATGATGAGCGAAATAAAGAACCTGGTCGATTATTTCGCCGGGTGTAAGATTGCGTTCGAAACCCTGCTGCCCGGTCGCACAGAAAGGGCAACCTATGGCACAGCCTGCTTGAGTAGAAACGCAGACCGTACAGCGTCGCCCGGCGCTGTCCCTATCATAATACATAAGCGCGGACTCTACGGTTTTGCCATCGGCAAGGCTGAAAAGGGCTTTCAAAGTACCATCCTGTCCCGCTGCTTCTTGCACAAGCCCCAGGCTATGCAACCTGGTTTCATGCGCTAACCTCTGGCGAAAAGCCAGAGGCAGGTCGGTCATCTCTTCAAAAGAAAAAGCCAGGCTCTTGTAGACCCAGTTCCGGAGCTGTTTTGCCCGGTATTCTGGCTCGCCCATTGATGCTACGAGACTCTCAAGCTGAACATGAGTTAGCTCGGTAATAGCCACAGACGCTATTGACATTTGTTATGTCAAATCCTCGGAATTTATTAATACGGACAACGGGTACTGAGAAAATTATATCATGAGGACAATTCTTTAGGAAAAATAATGGAAAAGAAATTTTTGAGGAGGGAAAGCTTTATATCACGTACGAAAAAGAAAACCGGTTGTTTCCTATTAATATATATATTATATGATTTTATTTTCTTCTCCGGTTTCTTTTCCAACCAAGGGACGTAAGCAAATCGCCAATATCGACCTCGCGGTGAGTGTGCTGGCGTAGCGAGAGGTCGGGGTTGATTCGATACCTCACTCCCCTGCCCTCTCTTTTCTTCCCGATATAGCCGGCAGCGTAAAGGTCAGCAATGATTTTTCGGACTGCCCTCTCCGTGACTCCCATAGCTGCTCCAAGCTCAAGGGCCGTAATACGGGAATGCTTGGCAATTAAGCTGAGGGCTACGGCATGTTTGGTGATAAAAGTCCACTCCGGCATGGTTGGCGCTCCCTAAAAAATCCTGAAATTAAGAAATTATTGACACCCAACTATTATGATGATATCATTCATGATATATTAATTCATGTATTAATTACACATGTGTAATAATTTATATCATACTCTCCAGCCGATTGCAAGACCTCAGAAAAATACGCCTACTAAATTTAGATTAAAAGATGTATAATTCAGTGGTATACATCTGGAAAAATTAATTTTTAAGATGTATAATCTATGGAAAATGTCTGGAAAATGCTATTTACAGGGAGTATAATTATTGAAGCCTTTAGTGGCAGCAAAAGACTGCCCTTGAAATAGTTATAGGCGATGAAGGAGACCAAAGATGGTTACTAGAAATGTTGGGCAACCAGAAGAACGGAAGATTGTCAAATCTCCAAAAATAATGAGCAAGCCGCTCCCCCAGATTCTCGACGAAATGGATGATAATATCAGGGCAGCGGCAGAAGCAGCTCGTAAAGCCGAAGAGGCTGCCAGGGCAGCTAAAGAAGCTGCCGGTTCCGCCACCAAGGCTTCGGCTGAAGCCGAGAAACGTGCGGAAGAAGCCAAGAAAGCCGGCCAGATGGCAGCTGAGACGGCTACCAGGGCTGCTGCTGAAGCGGCCAGAAAAGCCGAAGAAACAGCCAAAGCCGCCAGGCTGGCTGCTGAAGCAGCGGGGCGGAAAGCTGAAGAGGCAGATGCCAGTGCCAAAGCGGCAGTTGAATCATTCAGGAAAGCCGCCGAGGAGGCTTCCAAAAAAGCGCAGGAGGCAAGCAATGCCGCCAGGGCCGCTGCTGAAATGGCCGCGAAATCCGCTCAGAAGGCGGCATCTGACGCTACTAAAAAAGCCGAGGAAGCCGCTCGAAGAGCCATTGAGGCAAGCGAAGCTGCCAAGGCTGCCGCTGCCAAAGCACTGAAGGCAGCCCAAGAAGCCGCCGCCGAGGCGAAGAGAGCATCCGAAGAAGCCGCCAGATTGGCTCAAGAGGCCGGAGAGGCTGCTACCCTGGCTGCCGAGGAGGCGAGGAGGGCAGCCGAAGAAGCCGGACGCAGGGCTGAAGAAGCCGCCGCCGAGGCGACCCGGAAAATGGAGGAAGTAGACCTTGCCGCCAAGGCAGCTGCCGCCGCCGCCGAAAGGGCTGCTGAAGAAGCGGCCGCCCGAGCCCAAGAAAAAGCTATGCTGGCCACGCAGGCTGTTCAGGAAGCAATTGAAGCGGCTAATGCTGCCGGCAAACAAGCGGATGAAGACGCTAAAGAAGCCAGAGCCGCCCGTTCCGAATTATCTAAATCATTATCGGCAGAAACAGCCATCAAATCCGAGCAGGCAGGAAGGAAAGCGAAGCGCTCTGCTGCCAACGCTTATCAGGCTGCTGATATAACACAAATAAGAGCACAGGCTGCTGATAGCATCGGCGATGAAGCTATTGAAGCAGCTACCAGGGTATCCGGACGACTTGCCGAAAGAGTAGATGAGGCCGGACGGGAAGCCAAGGATGCGGCTGCTAAAGGCTTTCAGACAGTAGAAAAGCTCCGCAAGAAAGCCGGGCAAGCCGACATAGCCGGTGACGAAGCTGTTGAAGCAGCTTCCCAGGCACTACATCAGATGGTAAAGCAGGCGGAGGCCCTTTCCAAAGCCGCCGAAGCCGCTGCTGAAGCTGCCAAGGCTGCCTCCCGCGAAGCAGAAAGTGCCGCCGAAGCAGCCATGAGAAAGGCCGGCGAAGAGTTCGCCAGAAAGGCCGAAGAGGCCAAAAAGGCAGCCGAACAAGCTGGACGCAGGGCCGAAGAAGCCGGACGCAGGGCTGAAGAAGCCGCCAGAGCCGCCAAGGAAGCCGCCGAGGCAGCCATTAAAGCTGCCCGCGAAGAAGGTGCCCAAAATGCCGAAGAGGCCAAGAGAGCGGCTGAAGAAGCCGGGCGCAGGGCTGAAGAAGCCGCCCGAGCCGCCAAGCAAGCCGCCGAAGCCGCCATGAAGGCCGTTGGCGAACAAGCTGCCAGAAAGGCCGAAGAGGCTAAGAGAGCGGCTGAAGAAGCCAAGTTAGCCGCCCAGGAAGCCGCGAAACGAGCCGAAGAGGTAGCCAGAGCCGCCATGGCTGCCGCCGAAGAGGCCAGGAGAGTTACGGAAAAAGCCGCTGCCAGAGCTGAAGCAGTTGCTCAAGAAGCGAAGGCCGCCGCCGAAGCCGCCGCCAGGGCCGCCGAAGAAGCCATTGCCAAAGCCACTGCCGCTATCCCGACAGCCCTCGTCAGGAAGATACTTGGTTCCTGGGAATTCATCACCTTCCTGGTGATTGCCATGCTGGCTGCGGTCTTTGGTTCGGTAGCTATAAGCGTCGGCCTATCCAGCCTGGCCCCGTAATGAAAAAAGGATAAAGTAAAATCTTTCGTAACCGATAGCTCAGTGAAGGACTAGCTGAATATAGAATGGTCCTCCACTATCTTATCGACGTTTCGAGCGTTATATATTAGTGAAAAAAGAAGAACGATAAAATTGCCGAAAGGCAGTTTTTAAAAAGGAGATATTATGGTAACGGAAATGAAACCGAAGAAGATAATGGTTCAACCACTCCCCCAAATCCTAGATGAAATTGATGATAGTATCAGGCTGGCTAATGAAGCCGCCGTAGACGCTAGAAAAGCGGCTGAGGAAGCCCGCCGGGCCGGGGAAAAAGCGGCTAATGAAGCCGCCAGAGTAGCCGCTGAGGCAATTTCGAAGGTCCAAAAGACCGCGGAGGACGCTCTGGCACTGGCCAAACTGCTGAACTCAGCCGTTATGGAAATGGCCCAGGGCCTGGAGAAAAAACTCTCCACCAAAAAGTAATCGTCAAAACTAAAATAATAGCTTGAAGGAGAAAGCCGGATGAATAAAAATCCCAGGAAACCGATCGATGAGTCGGTGGAGATGGAAGATAAACTACCCAAAATAATGACCCAACCTCTTCCCATGATTCTCGATGAACTCGAGAATTATATCAAACGGGTAGAGGAAGCCGTAAAACAGGCGCAGGCCGCCGCCAGAGATTCCAGAGAAGCCGCCGCGCAGGCAAAATTGAGCGGTGAAAAAGCCGCCGAAGCCGCCAAAAAGGCAGCTGATGCCGCCGTGGCCAAGGTAAGGGAAGAGGCAGCTAGAGCCGCCGAAGCCCTTGGCGATAGGATTACCGAAGTATCAGAAAATCTGGATAGCCTCGAAGATAGAGTTAAGCAGGAAGCTATCTCGCTGGATGAGGCATTCCTTGCTTTAAAAGACAAGCATATTGAACAGTCTCCCTTCTTCGAGAACTAGATAGTACTGTAATAGCCTTGGAAATATCCCGCGGGTTCTTTGTCTCAAGGAACCGTGGTGAAATATGAAGCTACAATCGAAGCTGAAGCTTTGTCACGGAAAACTTTAGTAAGTTTTTCTGTAGCTTCTAGTTAGTGGAGTATATTCATATCTTAAAAAAGGCAGGAGAGTTATTATTTCCCCGGAATAACTTCCCTGCCTTTCAGCTTTAAATGTATTTTATTCTTCTTTTCCCCTGGACTCTATTTTAATGATATACTGGAACCATCATATTCAAAAAAGGTAATATCTATCCTGAATTTGCGAGTATTTACGATAAAGGAGCACCGACATGGCCGGGAACATAAAACATGGAGAATATATTACTGAACTGGCGACAATTCAATCAATGTACAAACAGATTACGGCATCCCAGGTAGCCATCGGCGGCGAAAGAGACTTGAAGGGCGCCAAATTTTCGATGGGATGGTCTTATATCACCGAGCCGTTCCTCATGGTGGCGGAGGCTCATACCCATGATTTCGACCAGATTATTTTTTATCTCGGCGGCGACCCCGGTAAGGTCGGTGAGTTCGATGCCGAAATAGAGATGCACCTGGGAAAAGACCAGAAGAAACATATCATCGACTACACATCGTGCGTTTACATACCCGCCGGGCTATTGCATTGTCCCCTTAATGTAAAAAAGGTGAACACACCATTTATGTTTATCGATATCACCCTCTCTCCCGGGTTTTCTGTCAGGCCGCTCCCGCCGGCATCCCAGCGAAAATAACGGTATCAAGACTGTTACCAGGCCCATTATGTATATGGATTTTCCGCTTACCCCGAAATATGAAATCAAAGAAAAGAAGCAACCCTGAAAAAGGCTGAGAAATACTTTAATATTGAATATGGAGGATTAAAGCATATGGCTAAAGCAAAATACGATAAATACTTCCTCACCGATTTCAAAGAGCCGTCCAATCTTCCGGCTGTGGCTGGCCCGCAGGCTTATTTCAGAGGTGCCCGGCAGATTCCTGGCGCCAACCTTAACATGGGGTGGCAGCTGTTCGTCAAACCGATACACCTGGAAAAAGAACCCCATACCCATGATGTCGATGAATACCTTATCTTCCTCGGGGGAAAACTGCCGGACCTGTTCGAATCTTTTAAGGCGGAAGTAGATTTCTGCATCGGGGAAGAGCAGGAAAAGCACGTCATTAATAAGGCCACGATTATCTTTATCCCCAAAGGACTGGTCCATTGCCCGCTTGACTTAAGAAAAATTGACGAACCTATCCTGTTCCACGCTATTCTGCTGTCTCCCAGGTTCACCAAAACTATGAACGGTAAAGAATTCTCTTACGATGGCCCCACCGCTCCAGGAATGAAAGGTCCTGTCGTTTTAGACCTGTAACTGCTCATGCAACTCAGATGGCTGGGATTGCATTTTAATAATAAAAGAGAGTTTTAATTAATAGTAATGATCAAGGTGGCAAGTTGAAGAGACTGAAATTCTGGTTTCTGGAGACCCGCCCGCAGTTCCTGACGCTATCCATCGTGCTGGCTTTTCTCGGCACCTCCATCGCCTGGTATGACGGCTATTTCAACCTGTGGCATGCCCTGCTCGCCGGTATCGGGCTGGTGCTCACCCATGCGAGCGTGAATATACTCAATGACTACTTCGATTTTCGGAGCGGTATCGACCTGGCCGCCAGGCGTACCCCGTTCAGCGGGGGGAGCGGCATCCTCCCGGCTGAACTGCTCTCGCCGCGACAGGTGCTGTGGCTGGGAATAGTCATGCTCGTACTTGCCGTACCCATTGGAATATATTTCGTCATCATACGCGGCTGGCAACTGCTGCCGCTGCTAATAGTGGCGGCCTTCTTCATACTGCTTTACAGCCCTTTCATTCTCAAACGCCCCTGGCCGGAGTGGGTCGCCGGCGCCGGCCTCGGTGCACTGCCCATACTCGGTTTATACTTTGCCCAGAGAGGTGCTTATACCTGTACTGCGGCTGTCGCCTGTATTCCCTCCGCCTTCCTGGTGCACAATCTGCTGCTGCTCAACGAATTCCCCGATGTTGAAGCCGATATGCTGGCCGACCGTAAGACTGTGCCCATCTCTATCGGCAAGAACAGGGCTGCCATCTTTTACTCGGTAGTGGTTATTGCCGTGTACCTGTGGATTATAGGATGGGTAGCGGCGCAGGTAATGCCCGTCTGGACGCTGCTGGCCCTGCTGACATTGCCCCTTACCATCAGGGCTATTAACGGCGCCCGCCATCATGACGATGCCTCCAAACTCATACCAGCCATGGCGGCCAATGTTATGACCGTGCTGCTGACACAGCTACTTATGGGAATCGGGTACATTCTGGGTCGCGTTTTTTGATATCGCTATGGAAAGTCCCGGCCTTTCTCAAACGTCCAAACCGTTACACGGCATGTTCACCACGGTGCCGCCGCGCTACGACCTGGTAAACCGCATTGTCACCCTGGGGCTGGACAAAAGGTGGCGGCGACTGGCGGCGATAGCCTGCCTCGAAGATAAGCCGCAGCGGGTCCTCGACCTGGGCTGCGGCACCGGCGACCTGACCATATGTATCGCCCGGCTGGCTGTAGAAAGCATCGAAATCACCGGCCTGGACTACAGCCTGCCGATGCTGGAACGGGCGCGACAGAAAGCAATTAAAGCCGGTATCGGTCGGAGGGTGACGTTTATCCACGGTGAAGCTACGGCACTCCCCTTCCCCGATGGTCACTTCGACGGCGTGGGGATATCCTTTGCCTTCCGCAACCTGACCTATAAAAACCCGCCGGGTCTGTCTCACCTTGCCGAGGTGAAAAGAGTATTGAAATCCGGCGGGCGGTACGTTATCGTGGAATCGAGCCAGCCCGCCAATCGGCTAATCAGAACGCTCTTCCATTTCTACCTGCGCGCTTTCGTGGCGCCGGTGGGCATATTACTCTCCGGTAATAAAGGCGCCTATCGTTATCTGGCGGAATCCGCATCGCGCTTTTATTCCCCCCACGAAGTCAAAGACATGCTGCTGGCGGCGGGCTTCCGCAATATCAGCTATCGTCCCCTGCTCTTCGGTGCTGCCGGTATACACGTGGCTGTCAGGTAAGTTTTTATTTTCATTTGTTAGACAAATCTACCTCGCCCCCCACCCTCCTCCAGATAGAAGCATCACAATCAAACTTGCTTTTTAAAACTTAAAAGGGGAGTGCGCAGCGAGAGGGGGCGCAGCCCCCTCTCATTATTTCTCCCCCTCTCCAAATAAACTATCTAGGGGATAACATATCTTTAGTTTGGAGAGGGGGACCAAGGAGTTCACCCAGAAGGATTCACCCTGAAGGGGTGAGGCTAAAAAGGGGTAATATTAAAGGGTATAATGTTCAGGTTGATACCCCAACTACCAAAATCAAACAAGACTTGAAATAATTAAATCTGGTGCTCGATACAGTATTCCCGTAGAGTATTGAGAGCGGCGAAGAATTCCCGCATCATGACACTCACCGGGTACATTCCCTTTTCGGTGACGTGCAGCATGCCGTCCCCGGAAACCAGCCCGAATGTCTTCAGAAAAGCCAGTTCCGGCCACAGCTTGCCTGTTATTTTCTCACCGAAGCGGCGGCGGAAAACCTCAGTATCCAGCTTCATGCCAAAAAGTTTGGTCAGGAGATAGTAGCGCCGGTTTTCCCTGTCCGATAGCTTACGCCAGCCCACTATGGGCAGCCGCCCGGAGGCGGTCATCTCATGATAGCGGTCGAGCGAAAAGGTATTCACGTAGAAATTGCCCTGAACAATGCTGACAGACCCGGCACCGATGCCGATATAATCGTCAAACTCTATAATGTACTCGTCAATCATCCGCTCGCCGCGTGAAAAACACCATGCCGTAGACGCCGTATAGCCACCCCGGTAGAGCTGGCTTAATATTACATCGTAAAACTGCCTCTCGCGGGAACTGTCCACCCTGTTGAACCGGCGCTCCATAGCGTCCTTTTTATGTGGGGAAGCCATAAGCGGATAGAACGTGGCCTGGTCGATGCCCAGTTCTTTGAAGGCAGCCACATCAGCCTTGAATTGCTCGATAGTCTGGCCAGGGAAATTAAAGACGAAGTCCACGTTCAGGGTATCGAACTGCCCCTGGACCATGAGCAGGCGGCTCCTGACCTCTTCTAAAGGGCCGTTGACCCTCCCCATGGTCTTCAGCACCTGCTCATCGAAGCTCTGCACGCCGACCGAGAGGCGGTTTATGCCCGCTTTCTTAAGAAGTTCGATATTCTGCTGACTGAGTTCTCTGGGCGTTGTCTCCAGGGAAATCTCACTGATATGGAACTGAGTGCGCAGGTGCCCGATAAAGGCGCCGAGTTTATCCATGAGCACTGTGGGCGTGCCACCACCGAAGTATATGCTGGAGAACTTAAACCCGCGCCGGATATATAGTTCGAGCTCTTTCTTCAGGTCGATAAAATAGCGGCGCGCCAGGTCTTCCTGAAACAGGTAACGGTTAAAGCAGCAGAACGGGCACAGCGAGCGGCAGAACGGTATATGCACGTAGAGCGATATGCCCGCTCCCCTCCCCAGCCTCTCCACATTCACCAGAGAATCATCAAAAGCAGAATCCAGGCGACGGAACTTCCGCCCTTCGCGTCTGGTAACAAAGCTGACCAGTTCAGGAATCATGTCTGCTTAACCATTTACCTTCCATGGTCGAAGATACCCGTTAAAAAATGATACCACACGATGAGAAGTTTGGCGAACGATGACCCCGGGTTTTTCAGGGGACAACCGTGTTCGGGTTTAAGGTATTCCCGCCGCCGTGCTATTGCCTGACACGCTCTCCGCCAGCTCCTGCCCGCTGGTCATCGACATCACGGTCTCCAGGAATTCCTTCAGGGAACCAGTCTGGCTTCTGAGCTTTTTAAGCTCGACCCCGATGGGGCTGATGGATGTCGGGCTATCCGCATAGGTCCCATAAAAGGCAAAATAGGCCTGATTCAGCTTCCTTATATAATAGCCGTTATCAGCCAGGTATTGCCGTTTCTGCTCCATGAACTGCTCGGCCTGTTCGATTTCACCCTGAGCGAGGTAGTTATCCACGGCTTTCCTGATTTCTCGCATTTCCCGGTTAAAGTCAAACCCCGATTCCGCCGTATCCTGTCCGGTGCTGTCCTTTCCATCCCGTCCATATTGTTCTTTATATATCATGCCGCCGATTTCCTTGCCGACCATGCTGACCACGGTCTCATTAATGATGGATATTTCATAATCGCGGTGAATACCGGCGGTATCCAGCATATACCGGAATCCCAGCGGCGTAAAGGCCAGATACTGGTGCAGCCATTCATGAACTGCAATTTCAAGAGTATACGGCAGGTCAACCTCTTCCGAAACATAACTGGGGTGTGTGCCTAAGCCACCCAGCTTCACCACCAATGAAGAGACTCCCAGCTTATCAACCTGAGCCTCAATGTTATCCATGTCCTTGACAACCAGTTCTGGTAAGAGAGTTATTTCTCTTATACTCTCTATCCTATCCCGGGGAGAAATGACCAGCATATAAGGCGGCTTATCCAGCTTGAAACTAACCGGAGGGAAGCCAATCTTTAATCTGATATATTTATCTGCCGGATTATATATACCCTGCCGGGACAGGGTCTGCCTTATCTGTGTCTCCAGGTGTCTCGCCACGGAACCATCGACCTCGGCGTTTTCTTGCCTTAACCGACCAAGCTCATCTTCGAGCGAAGCCACGTCTCCCGGCTGGTCCCCTGCCTTGACAGCCTCTATTTCCGATTCCAGCACCTGAATCTGTGCAACATTGGCAAAATACCTGGCGACTTCCGACGTAACGTTATCCGCGCTCTTATGCCGACCGCTGAAAAATTGGCCGATTTCCCCTCCGAGAGCTTTAAACTCCCATTTTGCGAGGTGAAACCGGTACGAGTTAGTGATTGTCTGGAGATGCCTGTCGAAGTCCTGGCGGGGAGCACAGCCCGCCGTCAGGGTAAAAAGTAGCATTAAGACTGCTATGAGCAGTCCGACTCTATAACGGTACATTATCTCATTGTCATTCTAGCGAAGGCCAGAATCCAGAACTCCCACCCTGTCATTCTGAGCGTAGCGAAGAATCTCGTTTAATTGCTTGCACGCCGAAGCTTTAGCGTAGGCGTGTCAGTCCCACCAAAGCGGGAATCCAAAGATAGGCCTATGCCTTCGTCTTCTCCTTGACCCTGGCGACAATCCTGGAGAGGGCTTCGCCCGTCTTTTCACCGATAACGATATCGGCATAGTGGTCATGAGGGGTCTCTGTCAGGTTCATGATGACCAGCCGGGCGCCGCTCCGTTTGGCGATGATGGGCATCTGCGCCGCCGGGTAGACCACCAGCGATGACCCGGCCGCCAGGAACAGGTCGCACGCGGCAGACCTTACCTCGGCTTCGCGGGTTTCCCTTTCCGGCATTGCCTGTCCGTAGGCCACTGTCGCCGGTTTGAGAATTCCGTTACATTTATCGCATCGGGGCACTTTCTCCCCGGCCAGCATCTTTTCATGGGCGCGTTCCCGGGGGTACCTCTGGTGGCAGTCGAGGCAATCGACCCAGTGCATCGTGCCGTGCAGTTCCAGAACTTTCTCATTCGGTGTGCCGGCTTTCTGGTGAAGGCCGTCGGTGTTTTGCGTGATAACGCAGTCCAGCTTGCCGATGTTGTGGAGCTCGGTGACGGCATGGTGTCCGCTGTTGGGTTCGGCTATTTTTACCGTCTCCCAGAACATTTTATGCACCTGCCAGTATTTTTCCCTGATTTCCTCGCTCCGTAGAAAGTTCGGCAGGTTCAGCTCGCTCGGGTCGAACTTACTCCAGACCCCCTGCGGCCCCCGGAAGTCGGGAACGCTGGACTCGGTGCTGAAACCCGCTCCGGTAAAGACAACGACTTTCTTCGACTGCACAATCATGTCGGCGACAACTTCAACATACTCCATCGCTAACCTCCATCTACGATTGTCATTCCAGCGAAAGCTGGAATCCAGAGGGGAAGAAGGGGGTGTGGATTCTGGCCTACGCCAGAATGACATACCCTACTTCGTCACCTTTACCACAGCCTTAGCCAGCTCCCATGTATATTCGTAGAGGTGCAGGCCCTTACTCATCGCCACCAGTTCGCCGTCCTTAACCCCTATCTCGCTGGCCATGTATTCCTTGAGCAACTGTATGGCCGCCAGGTTGGATGGAAACCCTGCCCATAAGTCCCACGACCGGAAATAAACAAAGAAGTGAAGACTACCGTCTTGTATCTTGGTATCAATACCTCTCAGGCAGGGCGGGTCGCTTAAAGTAATAGATTTATCATCACCTACGGCCATGAAGGCCTGATTGGTATTGTAGCCATCATTCTTATACATCTTGATGACTTCGACTATCTGCTTCTCCAGGTACTGACCGTAGGTATACTGCTCCCCCTTTTTCCGGTGTGACGTCATGAGGTAAGGCAGGTAGCTCTCCACGTAGTCCATGGTGCTGGGCGGGGGTATGCCCTGGGGCACGTCCGGTATGAGAGGTCTGGTGCCGGGATAACTTACCTGAACCACGACCATGTCCAGCTCCTTGCGCCTCTGGCCGGTATAGCTCCCGCGGTCTATTTTGTACTCGTAGCCTTCATCCAGGGTCTTGCACAGGCAGAGGAACCACGCCTCGGAGAGGTCTCTAGCTTCTATTACCGAAATTTTCATAAGACCCTATTTTTCCCCCTTGACCAGCGCGAAGAACCTGTCCTGGTATTCCTCGAAGGCTCCCCAGCGGTTCAGTTCCCGTTCGAGTTCGTAGGCTTTCAACTCACCCTGGGCAACCTGCCGGAACATCTCTTCGATTATCTGCCGGGCACCGATGGGTATACCGCCGTGGCTCATGCCCAGAAGCCCCCTCGAGCCAAGCTGGGCAATGTTGCTCTGGACGGAGCGACTGGTAATTTCGTAGATGAATTTCAGCAGCGATACATCCCAGAGGTCGTCCTGTCCCTTGACGATAGTAGCTAGAGGGTCGCCCTTTTTATCAATCTCGGCATTCAACCTTTCCACCACAACCGGCCACGCGTCCGAGACGATATTTAGACCCTTGGGTTCATTTCTATAGGTATAAAACAGGCCGGGTGCATTGGGACCCTGCATCCTGAGCAACATCTCGAAATACTGCCGGGCGTCATAGCTGAATCCCTCCAGATGGGTGAGATAATAGGGCGTGACAATCTTCGGCCTCTCGGCGACAACCCTGCCCTCTCTGATTACCGTCTCGTTCGTGTCGTTGGTAAGTTCCGTGTAGGTAGGCTCCGTTACCAGATAGTAATAGAGATTGGTTACGCCGAAAGTGGCCAGATGCTGCCGGGGATGCCGCAATATCTCGGTGTGACGGGCGGCGTATTCAATTCTTTCGCTTTCACTATCCATATCAATCAACACTGTCATTCTCTGGCTTCAGCCTGATTCAGCCTGAAGGCTCGACCAGAGAATCCAGGTAGCCTCCCCCCTCTGGATTCCAGCTTTCGCTGGAATGACATTATTTCATTGTCCATATTTATCCCTAATCAATTACCACAAGCTCCTGCTTGTATTCATCCAGCAGCGTCAGGTATTGCGCCTCCATTTGTGCCTGCACCCTCTGCCACTCCTCGAGGAACTGCGGCTGCTTTTCCACGTCTATTTTCACTTTAGCATTCACGCCAGTCTGCTTCCTGATTGCCTGCTGTATCTTAGCCTCGAATTCGGTTTTGAGCGACTCATAGGCCTGTTTCTTTTGCTTGGCCCCTTCCTGCACATAGTGGTCAAGGACATGCCTCATCCTGCTGAAAACATTCTCCACAGCCACCTTGTCATTTTTAAGTGCTTTCAGGCCATCCATCGCCTTCTTGTTTGTTTTTCGTGCGACCTCGTTCCGGGGCAGGAGTATATTCCTGATGAGGATTTCATTGACACTGGCAGTAACATACTTCTTCGCCTTATTATCAAATTTCTTGACTTCATTGACGAGGTTAGTGTCCTCCTTGAGATACCGGGCGGCCAGTTTTTCCCCCTCCGGCCCGTATTTCCATTTGAGGCGCTCCGCTTCGGTCGGCTCGCCTATCTTTTCCAGTTTCTCCCTGGCTATCTCGGCGGCGCTCTTTATTTCGCCCATCTCAGACCTCCGAACCCATATTTAACACAAAAATCACAGCTTCAATAATTATTATACCACGTCTCCCCCTTTAGGAAAGGTAACTATATCCTTACTGTATAAAGGGGAAATTATGAATTCACTTGAACTCAGAATCGAAGGGATGAAGTGTTTGAGTAACCTCCAATTTCAATTGCTTCAAAGTGTCTATGTCCATGATGGACGTTCCATCGCTGAACTTTATATGAATGGAGAGTCCATCCTTCACATTCACGGATTGACCAGCGATTATCGCTTCTGTGCTACCTTGAGGAATGCTATATCTGACGGAGGATTTGGATATAGTAAGGTGCATGTGTTTGTCAGGGTTGGACAAACGTTGGAGAATATGTGTCCAGTTACATCCGTTATAAGGTTGCAACCTCTCGATAATTGCGACATGTTTATCGCTGACACCTTTGAGATGGAAGTCACGCCTTCCCTTGAATCCCTCTACGGTATCATGAATAGGAAACTGTGTGCCATTTACAATAGAGCCAGAATCAAGATATGCCAACTCATAGATGAGGTAATCCAGGGCAGCTCGCAAGTTGTAGATGATTTCTCCAACGAGGATGCTGACAATGTGTGGCACTGGTTTAATAGGGAACTTTGCATTACCAAAGACAACCTTTCGCCTTTTACCATTTTCAGAAACAAAAACCTGTGGTTTGCGTTCAATGACAACGTCATCACTGATTCTCTTGCAGAGTGCATTAACCCTGCGATTCAGATTCGTCAGGTGTATGCCTGCCCGTCTAACCCTCTGATAAGCGCCATCCAAAGACTGCATATGCTATACTATCCTTATGAGCAAGGAGAGAAAGACGCAAAAGACACCGAAGGGATCCGAAATTCCCATACCTACAAGGGAAGAGTTCGTTACTTAATATCAACTATTTCTTGTTTTTCACCAGCCAGTACTCAAGTCCATCCGCTAAAGCCAGCCAGCTTGCCTCGATGATATTGGTAGAGCCGCCAACGGTACGCCACTCCTCTACGCCGTCGCTTGATTCGATAAGCACGCGCACCTGCGACTCCGTCCCGACGCTTTCCTCTAAAATACGCACCTTATAGTCCACCAGCTTGACCTGCTCCAGGCTGGGATAGAACTGTAGCAAAGCCTTGCGTAAAGCCCTATCCAGGGCGTTGACAGGGCCGTCACCCTCTGCCGCCGTGTGTATGATTTCTCCGCCCACCTTCACCTTGACGATGGCTTCGGAGAGCATTTCCTCCTGAGTTTTACGCGTGGAAGGCCGCCGCTTTGATTCCACCACCACCATGAAGTCGACCAGCTCGAACGGCGGTTTATAGTCGGGTTTAGCTTTGTGCAACAAAAGCTCGAAAGACGCCTCGGCGTTATCGTACTGGAAGCCGCGGCTTTCCAGCAGCTTGACCCGCTCCAGCAAATCCCTGACTTCTTTATCCGCGGTTGACAGGTCTATGCCGAGCTCTTTAGCCTTCGAGATGACATTACGCTTGCCGGACTGGTCGGATACCACTGTCCTCTGGCGGTTGCCTACTTTTGACGGGTCGATATGCTGATAAGCATCGGGCCATTTGGTGATACCGTCCATGTGATAACCGGCTTTGTGGCTGAAAGCGCTGGCGCCCACGTAGGGGGAAAAGGGGTCGGGCACTAAATTGGCTGACTCACTGACGAAATGAGACACTTCGGTTAGCTTGGCCAGCTGCTCATTGGTAACACAATCAATGCCCATTTTCAGCTTCAAAGCTGGTATGATGGTGCAGAGGTTGGCATTACCGCAGCGCTCGCCTAAGCCATTGATAGTGCCCTGCACCTGCGTTGCCCCCGCCATGACCGCCGCCAGCGTGTTGGCCACCGCCAGGCCGCCGTCGTTATGGCAGTGAATCCCCAGTGATACGCTCGTTGCCCTAGCAGCTTTCTTAACCGCTTTCGTCACTTCTTCCGGTAAAGCTCCACCGTTAGTGTCGCAGAGCACCAGGCAATCGGCACCGGACTCCGCGGCTACTTCCAGAGTTTTCAACGCATAATCAGGGTTGGACTTGAAACCATCGAAAAAGTGCTCGGCGTCCAGGAAAACGACCATACCTTTCGACTTGAGATAACGTACGGAATCGGCAATCATGTTAAGGTTTTCTTCCAGAGTAGTCTTCAGGACGCGGGTGACCTGTAAATCCGAACTTTTAGCAACAATTGTAGCTATCTTAACTCCGGCCTCAACCAGCATGATGAGGTTATTATCGTCTTCTGCTTTAGTGTCATGGCGCCGGGTGCTGCCGAAACCGACTATCCGCGCGTTCTTAAACGAGAGGTTCTTAACCTTTTGATAGAACTCGGCATCCTTGGGATTGGAGCCCGGCCAGCCACCTTCTATATAGTGGATACCCAGCTCATCGAGCTTCTTGGCGATATGCAGCTTATCCACCACGGAAAAGGATATCCCCTCGCTCTGAGCACCATCCCGCAACGTCGTATCGTATAGTTCAACCGATACCAATTTTAGCCTCCCGCTTTCCCGGCGATTATATCTCCCATCTGTTTCGTCCCCACCCTTGTTTTGCCTTCACTCATTATATCATAGGTACGATAGCCTTCATTCAATACACCTTCTACGGCTGCTTCGACCGCCTGCGCCTCTTTCTCCAGGGCAAAGGAGTAACGCAGCATCATGGCGACACTGAGAATACTGGCAATCGGGTTAACCATATTAAGTCCAGCGCGGCGCGGCGCGCTGCCGTGAATCGGCTCATAAAGGCCGAATATCCTGATACCTGCCTGCGGTACTCCGGCCAGACTTGCCGAAGGCAGCATGCCCATTGAACCGGCCAGCATCGAGGCTTCGTCGGTAAGGATATCCCCGAAGGTATTTTCCGTGACCAGGACATCCAGATATTTGGGATTCTGAATGAGCCTCATGGAGCAGGCATCCACGAGCATATGCTCCAGCGTCACGTCCGGGTAGTCGTTCGCCACCTCTATGGCCACCTGCCGCCAGAGTCGGGACGACTCCAGCACATTGGCTTTATCCACCGAGATGAGCTTTTTCTGACGACGCCGCGCCAGCTCGAAGCCTACCCGCACGATGCGTGCAATTTCCTGTTCCGAGTACGCCATGGAGTCGACGGCTCTCCGTCCTTTCGATGTCTGCCACCGCCGCTTGGGTCGACCGAAATAGAGACCTCCGGTAAGCTCGCGGACAAAGATAAAATCCACTCCCTTTATCACCTCCGGCTTGAGGTTGGTTGAGTCGACCAGCACCGGAAAGACCTTTACCGGACGCAGGTTAGCGAATAGTCCCAGTCCTTTGCGCAGTTCCAGCAGGCCATCCTCGGGGCGGACTTTCGCCAGGGGGTCGTCCCACTTGGGGCCGCCCACCGCGCCCAATAATACGGCATCAGCCTTTTTACATAGCTTTAAAGTATCCTTAGATACAGCCACGCCCTCTGCATCTATAGCCGAGCCGCCCACCAGCCGGTTGTTCAGGTTAAAACTATGCCCGTATCTCTTGCCGACAGCCCTCAATACTTTGACAGCTTCATCGATAACTTCCGGGCCGACGCCATCACCGGGTAAAACTATCAGGTTAAAGTTCACGTTAAGTCCTCCATCAGGTTGTCATTGCGAGTCCTTCCGCTGAAGGACGCGGCAATCTCGATTTCGGTTTCACGATTGCTTCCGCAATGACATCTTATTTTAATTATATTCTAAGCTTTCGCGTTAGCCAGTCTCTTTTTCGTATATTCGATAAGGCCGCCGTCCGAAATAAGCTCGGCCATGAAGTCGGGATATGGTTTGGCAGTAAACGTCATGCCCCTGGTCAGGTTCTTTATCTTTCCTCGGGAGAGGTCGACTTCCAGAATGTCGCCGGACTCGGTCTTTACCACGGCTTCTGCGCATTCAAGAACGGGCAGGCCGATATTGATGGCGTTGCGGAAGAAGATGCGGGCGAAGCTTTTGGCGATGACGCAGGATAAACCCGCCGCCTTGATAGCCAGGGGGGCATGTTCTCTGGAGGAGCCGCAGCCGAAGTTGGTCGTGGCCATGATGATATCACCCGGCTCAAGCCTGTTCAGAAAGTCCGCATCGATATCCTCCATACAGTGCTTCGCCAGCTCATCGGGGTCAGACACATTAAGGTAGCGAGCGGGGATGATAACGTCCGTATTGACATCAGCGCCGTATTTATGGACTTTACCTTTGAGTTTCAAGTAATGACCTCCTTGGTTAGCTTTGCTGTCATGATAATTACATTATCTTCCCAGCCTTTATCGGCAAGTTCTTTTATCTTATCTTTAATCTGCTTGGGTGAAAATAATATCCATTTTCTCTTTGGGTTATCAAAATATTTTTTAATATTATCCTCGTCCCACTGTGTATTTATATGACCTGCGGCTAATGCATAATTTATTTTAGTTTTATCGTTTATAAGTCCCTGCTCCAAATATTCTTCAATTAAGCGTCCCGTTATGATTTTTCTAAATTGATTATGATTGAATAATTTGTATCTCTCCCCATCTTTTTTATCTTTCCCAGAAACCGCCTCAAAATGAACGCCATAAGAATCAAGTAGAGATTTAACTTCAACCAATAATAACTCATTTTTCTTCAAATTAAATGCTACTATATCTATCTCAGGAGTAGGTAGAGATGGCTTACTTAACTTTCGTTTGTCTTCCTTTGTAATTCTATGAACTTTAACTGATTGCCTAACCCAATAGCCCTCTTCTTCAAGATACAACTTAACAATATCTTCAAAAGCATTCATTTCCTATACCCACACCAGCTTTTTCTCCCAGTCCTGTACCCGCCTGGGTTTGCCGGCTTTATCTGTTTCGATGGTGTGGCCTTCGGATTTAAGCCTGCCTGATTGGGCTAAAACGCCGCCGGGGTACTTTTCGTTGAGCTCTCCCTTGCCCTTAAGAGTCCGCCAGTACGGGGTGATATTTTTCTTGCCTTCTGCAACGTCTTCCTCAGCTGCACGAGCCGCAATCCCGACAAAGATGCCGGTAGTGATGGGTCAGCCGAAAGAGGCATGGTACTTCTTCGCCATCACCTCCCGTATCTGGTTAATGGTGATAAGCTTACCTTTCGGGACTCTCTTCATGACCCTGTCCACCTCTAAAGGCGACGGGATAACGCAGGTGCCCTCTCCCCACTTTTTGCTCATCTTCTCATTGACTTCAACGACTCTGGGTAGATTCTGCCTTTGAGCCGTCGAGCCTAATTTCTCCCGCCAGGTTTCACGCTTTTTTAGCATTTAACCTCACCCCCTACAGTTAAAGTAGCAAGTAAAAAGTGTCAAATAACAAGCCCGCGCCCGACCGAGATTCTTCGCTGCGCTCAGAATGACAATCAGAACGGCGGGAATTAACTACTTTAAAAAACATCTTAGGCTTCCTGTAAAATCAATATATAAGTTCCTTACCGTGGATGAGGATACCCGACTTCCATTTTCTTTCAGATGTCGGAGAAAGGTCCTGAAACAGGTCGATATGGCCTATCATATCGAACCCCAAACGCACGTAGAGAGAAATCGCTCTTATGTTCCGCGCTACAGGGCGAATCCGTAAAAATCGAACGCCCCGCTTTTTAGCTTCACTGACGACGTGCTCGACCAGTTTTGTGCCGATTCCCCCACTACGTAAAGCTGCGGTAACGACTACGGGTTCAATTTCCCCTCCTTCTGACATCTCATGAGTTGACATCAGACCGGCCAGTCCGACCACCTTGACTCCCCTCTCTGCTACATAAGTACAACAACGGTCAACTCGTCCAATGTATTCATCAAAGCCTTTACCAGGGTCATTACCCGCAATTGACGGGTCTTGATATATATCCGCGTGGTTCTGTGCCATTTCTCCCCATAAAGACCGGCAGACTTGATAGTCGGTATCCCTGTATTCACGTATGATGACTTCCATTTACTTCATAACCTCATCCGGGCTGGCAATCCTGCCGGCCACAGCGCTGGCGGCGGCCACCGCCGGATTTGCCAGGTACACTTCCGACTTTGTGCTGCCCATCCTGCCGACAAAGTTGCGGTTGGTCGTGGAGACGCAACGCTCACCGGCGGCCAAAACGCCCATGTGCCCGCCGAGGCATGGCCCGCAGGTCGGCGTGCTGACCGCGGCACCAGCCTTGATAAATGTCTCTATCAGTCCCTCCGCCAGAGCATCGAGGTATACCTGCTGCGTACCGGGAATGATAATGCAACGCAAACCGGGATGGACTTTCTTCCTTTTCAATATATGGGCGGCCAGCCGCATGTCCTCGATGCGTCCGTTGGTGCAGCTGCCGATTACAGCCTGGTCGATTTTTATATCCCCTACCTCGCTGACCGGCCTGGCATTGGCCGGCGAATGCGGAAGAGAGACCTGCGGCTCAATATCGGAGACATCGTATTCAATCACACGGTTGTATCGGGTATCGATATCCGGCTCATAGACCAGATAAGAACGTTTCGCCCTAGACTTTATGTAAAGTTGAGTCTTATTATCCACGTGGAAAAGGCCGGCCTTGCCGCCGGCTTCGATAGCCATGTTAGCCATGGTAAAGCGTCCGTCCATGGATAGGGCCTCTATAGCCTCGCCGGTGAACTCCATCGCCGAATACAAAGCGCCATCGACGCCGATATTACCAATGGTATAAAGGATGAGGTCTTTGCCCCCCACCCATTTCCCCAGCGTACCGTGATAGACAAACCTGATGGTCGGCGGCACCTTCATCCAGATATCGCCGGTGGCCATGGCGGCGGCAACATCCGTCGACCCCATGCCGGTGGCAAAGGCTCCGATGGCCCCGTAAGTGCAGGTATGGGAATCAGCCCCGATGACCACGTCCCCGGGAAGCACCAAGCCCTGCTCCGGCAAGAGGACGTGCTCGATGCCCATCTGCCCTACTTCAAAGTATTGTATCCCCTGCTCATGGCAGAAATCCCTCATCAATTTGGCCTGCTCCGCCGAGAGTATGTCTTTATTCGGTACGAAATGGTCAGGCACCATGACGATTTTGGACGGGTCAAAGACTCCAGCCACTCCCAGGCGCCGGAACTCCCTGATGGCGATGGGGGCTGTGATGTCATTGGAAACAATCATATCCACCCGTACGTTGATAAATTCGCCGGGGCTGACCTCTTTTTTATCGGCATGAGCCGCCAGTATTTTTTCGGCTAAGTTCAATGTATCTCCTTTGATGATATAATACTACAGTTTGCTTTTATTATTCACCAGTCTGAGCTTATTATTGTCATCCTGAGCGAAGCGAAGGATCCGTTTTCCCATTATAAGGTGCCGGATTCTTCGTCATCCCGACATATCGGGATTCCTCAGAATGACAGCAGGAATTACGTTTTCGCCGAGGATTTCTTCGCTGCAAGTAAGCGATTCAGGGCATTGATGTAGGCCTTGGCGCTGGACACGATAATATCGGTATCAGCGCCGCGTCCCGTATAGG
>CAYQZZ010000007.1:0-56224 GCA_964422155.1 uncultured Dehalococcoidaceae bacterium
AGCGGTAGCTAGGTCCGCGACCTTTTTAAGGGTATCAAGAGCAGCAGGCGACAGCAGCGAGAGGAAGCGATAGCCGTAAGGAAGGTGGTACAGCCGGCATTGTTTGAATTCTATTATTATCTGGTAACTACTTCAAGGGGACTGGGGGACTCTCCCAGTCCCCTCTTTTTGTATCTAATCACACTTAACAAGCAAATGTTAACCGACAACATACTTGATTGTTACCTGACAAATGCACCTAGATTACAAAATACTGAGCATCTTGACTTATGTAATCTATGGCGTTACACTAAAGCATCTGTGGGAGGATGATTCCTCATGAAATGCCCACACTGCCAGACTAATAATATAGATAACGCCGAATTCTGCAAGGAATGTGGTCAGCGTTTACATACGGAGGTAATTTGTAGTCGCTGTCAACATCACAATACTCTGGATAGTAAATTTTGTGTTAAGTGTGGTCAGCCTCTTACCTCCACACAAATTCCACCTGCACCCACCAGGCCATCACCATCCCAGCCCACCTCCTTTGCCGGCGGCCGCTACCAAGTCAAGAAATTCCTCGGGGAGGGCGGTAAGAAGAAGGTCTACCTGGCCCATGACACAACATTAGACCGGGACGTCGCCTTCGCCCTGATAAAGACCGAGAAGCTGGATGAAGTGGCCCGTACGCGCATCACCCGTGAAGTACAGGCCATGGGGAAGCTCGGTGACCATCCACACATCGGCACCGTCTATGACATCGGCGACCATGAAGGCCAACCGTTTATCGTGCAGCCGTACATCAGCGGGGGTGATGTCGAAGACCTCATCAAGAAGGCGCCGGACCACCGGCTACCCCTGGACAAGGTACTGGATATCGCCAAGGCCGTCTGCAAAGGCCTCGCGTTTTCCCATTCCAAAGGCATCGTCCACAGGGACCTGAAGCCCGGCAACGTCATGCTTACCGAGGAAGGAACCGCCAAGATAGTTGACTTCGGCCTGGCTGTGGCGGTTGACCTCTCCCGTCTGACTCAGTCAGGCATGATGGTGGGCACGGTGGCCTATATGCCCCCGGAGCAGGCCATGGGAGGCAAGGTGACCACCAAAGCCGACCTGTATTCTTTAGGCGCCATGCTCTACGAGATGGTGACGGGAAGGCCGCCCTTCGTGGGGGACGACTCGGTGGCAATTATCGGGCAGCACATCAACACGCCGCCGGTATCCCCTGCCTGGCACCGGGCCGACCTGCCCCCGGCTCTGGAAACACTCATCATGCAACTTCTGGAGAAAGACCCGCAGAAAAGACCAGAATCGGCCACGGTTGTCCTCCAGGCCCTGGAATCGATTGAGGCCGGCAAGATAAAGAAAGAGCCATCTAAAGAGACTGCTCCCTCTGAAAATCCCCTCTACCGAATAGTGTTTGTAGGGAGGGAGCCGGAGCTAAGACAGCTCCAGGGTGCTTTCGATGGCGCCATGTCGGGGCAGGGTGCCCTGATGATGGTTATGGGCGAGCCGGGCATCGGTAAGACCGCCCTCTGCGAACAATTATCGACCTATGTAACCCTGCGTGGCGGAAGGACTCTGGTCGGCCACTGCTATGAAGAAGGCTCGCTGTCTTTACCCTACCTGGCATTCGTCGAAGCCATGCGTTCTTATGTGTTAAGCCGTGAGATTAAAGACTTACGTGAAGAGCTCGGTACCAGCGCTGCCGATGTGGCACGCATCGTATCTGAGATTAGAGAAAGACTCAAGGTAAAGCTCCGGCCCCAGAAAGACCCCGAAGAGGAAAGATACCGGTTACTGCAGGCGGTCACCGGCTTTCTTACCAATGCCGCCTGCGTCCAGCCTTTACTCGTTGTCCTGGAAGACCTGCATGATGCCGATAAGGGCACTTTAGATATGCTCACCCACGTCTCCCGTCACCTGGCCGGGGCAAGGCTCCTGATTGTCGGGACATATAGAGATGTGGAGGTAGACCGCAGCCATCCTTTATCGGCGGCTTTAGCTGAATTAAGGCGCGTTTCCAGTTACGGTCGTGTCATACTGCGCGGCCTCAATGCCGATGAGGTCAGGCGTATGCTGGAGAGCATAACCCGGGAAAGCGTCCCCTGGGGACTGGCCGAGGCGGTGCACCGCCAGACGGAAGGGAATCCCCTCTTCGTGCAGGAGGTAGTGCGCTATCTCGCCGAGGAAGGTCTCATCACGCAGAAAGAGGGGCGCTGGCGTCCTGCCAAGGATACCCCACTGGAGATGAACATCCCCGAGGGATTGCGGGACGTCATCGGTAAGAGGCTGTCATTAATCAGTAAGCAATGTAACCAGCTTCTTTCCGTAGCCTCGGTCATCGGACGGGATTTCCGTTTAGAGGTTTTAAAGAAGGTATCGGGGCTTTCTGAAGAAGAACTTTTCAGCGCCCTTGAGGAAGCGAAGAAAGCGGCAATCATAGAAGAGCGTACCGGAGTGGGGGCGGCGGTAACCTACCGCTTCGCCCACGCCTTCTTCCGCCAGACGCTATATGAGGAGACCATTGCCCCCCGCCGCATCCGCCTGCACCAGCAGGTGGCGCGGGCGCTGGAGGGGATATATGCCAATCGGCTTGAGGAGCACGCCGCCGAGCTGGCCGAACATTTCTCTTACTCTTCCGACACAGCCGACCTGAAAAAAGCCGTGAGCTACGGGGAGATGGCAGCAAAAAGAGCCACAGATGTCTATGCCTACGGGGAGACGGTACGCTTACTGGAGCAGGCACTCAAGGTGCAGGAGGTACTCGACCCCGAAGATAAGGCCAAGCGATGCGACCTGCTACTGGCACTGGGCGATGCTTTGCTTTCAGTACCAGATACAAGACGTATGATTGAGTCAGAGGCGCCGGCAGCGTTTTCTCTTGCTGAGAGCATCGGTGATAGCTCACGAGCAGCACGGGCTTGCTTCTTTGCGTATGAAGCTATTACACTTGAACAGGGTATCCTCGGTTGGACCACTCCAGTGGCGCGCCAGTGGGTAGAGCGTGCTGACCGATACGCCAGGCCTGGTACTGCCGAGCGTGCATTAGTTGATGCAATGCTCGGAGCTCTGAAATATTCTGAAGGTGATATTCGGTCGGGAAACAGGCTTATAAATCAGTCTATTGACCTGGCCCGTCGTACAGGTGACCGGGATGCTCTGTGGTGGCCTGCTTCAGCGTTTTTCTTTTGTTGTTCAGCGCCCCAGCATACCGAACAGAGGATGCGACTGGCTGAAGAACTATGGGCAAGTTCACGCGTTGGACTGAATGCTAGTTTGCAGACAATTCCGCTATTCATAGGTGATATCTTCCTCGTTATGGGGCAGCGACAACGCGCTGAGGAAGTCTGGGGCGAGCTTCGGGTCGTGGCTGGGCGTACCGGGAATATCATGGTTGAGCTCCCGTCGGCAGGAATGGATGCAGTCCTGGCGCTCATGGATGGCCGTCTGGAAGATGCTATGGATATGGCTGAAAGCATACGGACTCGTGGCAAGGAAGCCGGTATAGAGGGAGTATCAAATCTGTATTCGATTATATCTGGCATTAGAGCACAGGTCTATCTTGGGGCGTCTCTCGAAGCTCGTGAGCGTGAACTTCCACACGGAAGTTTGATTGCTATGCAGGAACTCTGCCTGGTGCAGGCGCACCTGGGACGCAAGGAAGAGGTCTCGGAAATCCTGGACAAATACGTTGTAAGTCGCCCCGGCATCGGTACTATTGAAGACGAGACACGTAGCTGGGTAGATACCCTGTACCTGGAGGCAGCGATTCTGATAAACCACCGCCAGGCTGCCGAACTGTTACTGAACCGTTTGAGCGGTATAGGCCTCTGTATAACGGGCTACAGCTTCCCTACCTGTATTGCCCGTCATCTGGGCGGGGCGGCGTCTCTCCTGGGAAGATATGATGAAGCCCGCCAATACTACCAGGAGGCAATCAAAGTTTGCACGGAGACGAGGTTCCGACCGGAAATAGCCCTTACACGGCTCCAGCTTGCCGAGCTTTTACTGGCGTATTACCCGGATGAGAAAAAAGAAGCCCTGGAGCACCTGGACTTCGCCATCAAAGAGTTCCGTGAAATGAAGATGCAGCCATCTCTGGAGCGTGCCTTAAGACATAAGGATATACTAAAGGCATAGTATCTGACAGTATAAGCATTTCTGATTTCTTCAAATGTCTCTTAATATCTTGTTGTTGAGCAATTTCCCCTAAGGGCTCAAAAAAAACTTTTCCTGGTCCAAACCTGAGATGATAACAATCATCCCAAAAATGCTCTGAGTACCGAATCATTGGCCTGTATTGTCCGGGGTATTCCTCAATTTTCGGGTGGCGGCGATATTTACTTCATATGATTGCGGGTCAATCACGACACCGTAATCCTGCCGGGCGCTTTCAACCGAAATATAGCCGTTGATAACATCCCGGCGCACGGCTTCGATATCTCTTTCCATTGGATTACCATATCCTCCCCCGCCGCCACCAATGGCTATCACTCTATCCCCTTCCGCTAGTTCCAGGCCTGAAATCTTGAGTGTTTCCAATTCGCTCTGGTCTTTTGATTTTACATGTGCATAATTTCTAAGGCCTTCTTTCCCACCGTCGACGCCCCAATGGGGAGCTTTGGCCTTTTCTATAAAACGAAAAAGGGTTGCGGGACCGAGAGTCCGAACGTCCAGTCTCATACCCAGTCCGCCTCGATGTTTTCCGGCGCCGCCACTATCCGGGATAAGCTCCATTCTTTCGACAAAGAGAGGATACAAGGCTTCCCAAATTTCAACATTTACACCTCCACCACCGCCAATGGAATGGTGTCCGCTGCAACTATCACCATCCGCAAAAAAGTCACCCCCCTGCCCGATTGCCGGCGATGAGAGGGTGGCCCATTGCTTACCGGTCCTGGGATCTATGCCGAAAAAACCACCTCCACAGACATCGCCCCCCGAACAGGCCGGAATTTTGTCCGGAACAATCTTCCAGAGGGCTTTATTTACCAGTTCCAGGATAGTCGAAGCGACATTTCCGCACAGGAAGGAGGGCGCTGTAGGTCCGGCATTATATACACAACCTTTGGGAGCGATGACCTTAACAGGCCTGTTGCAGCCTTCATTCGCAGGTAATTTGGGTGTCGTTAAGGCTTTTATCGACATCCTGGCTCCGGACAAGGTAGTCACCCATAAGCCGTTCATGGGGCCTCTTTGCTCCGGGTCTGAGCCGGTAAAATCCAGGGTAATATCGCTTCCCTTTATCGTTACCGTTACCTTGGTTTTAATCGGTTTATCTAAATCGATTCCGTTATTATCGATAAAATCTTCAGCCGTCCAGGTGCCCTCAGGCATTTCGTCAATGGCCAGCCTGGTGATTCTCTCGCTATAATCATACATCTCATGAATGATTTCATTTACAATTTCTAATCCATATTTATCCAGAAGAGCTATGACCTGCCTCTCAGCGTAACGGCAGCCGGCAATCTGGGCCTGTATATCACCCCAAACCTGGTCGGGAGCCCTTGAATTCCATCTGATAATATCGATAATTTCCTTTTGCAGGATACCTTTCTTAAAAAGTTTTACCGGAGGTATACGCAGACCCTCCTCATAGATATTGGTAGCATCTGTAGGATAGGTGTTTTTGGCTCCCATGTCTTGCCAGTGCGCCTTGGTTGTGGCATAGCCGAAGATCTTACCCCGGTAGAAAATGGGAGTAAAAAGGACGGCATCCGATGAATGACTGCCCGTAATATCGGGCAAATTAGCGATTATAACATCTTCGGGTTCGATATTGTCCTTGCCAATGGCATCGATGCAATTTTGGGTAGCAGGACCTAAACTACTTAAAAAAAGTAGAATGCCAATGGATTGGGCAATAATACCCGAATCAGCATCAACAATGGCAAAGGAACAATCTCTGACCTGACCGATAAATGATGAAACTCCACTGCTGGAGGCAATATCCAGCATTCCGTTAGCGATAGAAATCAGCTTCTTCTGGACAACTGCAAATGTAATCGGGTCAACCTTCGGCATTGAATTACCTCCTGAGCTAACACTACCAATATTACAAATCTCAAATATTACCCATAATCTAAGAGAGGGTAAAGATTAGTCTTATGTTTACAGTTTTAAATTTGACTTTTGAGTTTTGACTTTTAAATTAACCCCCTGTATGAATCACCAAATTTCCCAGTTTATCTACCTCCAGCCTTTGACCGGGCATCACAACCGTAGTGTGAAATGGCTCTTCTACTATCGCCGGTCCGGTGATAGTATTGCCCCAGAGCAACCGGTCCCTCTCATATATCTGAGCTTCCACAAATTCGCCTTCCAGATAGACTTTCCTCTTCGGCTTGATGGCAGCGGCGGGAATATCCCGGCTGCCCTTGATTTCTGTGAGCGGTATCTCTTTGATCTTTCCAATCGCCTTTAATCTGACATTAGCGGTTATCAAGGGGGCTTTAATGCGGTGTCCGTACCTGTTTTCATGGAGACGTTCAAAGCCTTCGCTGATTCCTGCCCTGGAGTTTTCCTGCAACTCTCCCTCAGGCACCGGCGCTTCGAGATAGTGATGTTGAAACTCATAGCCCATATCCAGGGAGCGGACAAATTGCACCGTATCCCGGGACATACCTTCTGAAATAAGTGTCTTTAAAGCGCGTTCTTCTATTTCTTGATATATTCCCATAAGCTCTTGGATATCCAGCTTATCCATGGAACGGGGATAGGCCTGAGCATAGGTATGAACAAGGTTCATGGTCAATATACCCCAGGCACAAAAAACTCCCGGGCCATTTGGGACAATCACCCGAGAGATGGACATGTCCTTAGCAATATTGCCGGCGAAGATACCCCCTCCTCCTCCGAAAGCCATAATGGCAAACTCCCTGGGGTCGTAACCCTGGCCGATCAGTTTCTCGGTGGTAGCGGTGGTCATGTTGTTTCTGGCTATGGCCAGAATGCCGTCGGCAGCCTTATTTAAGCTTAGCCCCAGCTTCTCTGCAATAGTACTTACTCCCTTCCTGGCCAGCTCCACATCCAGATGGACTTCTCCGCCCAGGAAATAGTTTGGGTCGATCAAGCCGTTAACCAGGGCGGCATCGGTCACAGTGGGCTCAGTCCCGCCCTGCCCATAAGCCATGGGGCCGGGATTGGCTCCGGCACTCTCCGGTCCCACAGTAAGCAGCCCTGCGGCATCTACCCTGGCGATACTACCCCCGCCGGCCCCGATGCTGTCTACTTCTACGCCTGACATCAGCAGGGGAAAACCCATTATTTCGGACTGGTGCCTTTCGATGCTGACACCGTCTTTAATGACCGAGACATCGAAGCTGGTGCCGCCAACATCCATAGTTACGAAGTCTTTAATACCGCACAGTTTGGCCAGGTAAGCCGCCCCAGCCGCACCTCCGACTGTTCCGGAAGCCAGGGTATACAGGAGATTTTCTTTGACTGCCTCCATCCCCAGAACGCCACTGGGACCCAGCACCAGGAGCTGTCCTTTGAATCCTCTTTCTTTCAAATCAGCGCTCAACCGGCTAAGATATCCGACCACAGCCTTGGCCATGTAGGCACTGATGACCGTGGAACTCATACGTTCGTACTCTCTAATTTGCCGCGCTACCTGGTGGCTGAGTGAAACGTTCACATCCGGCCAAATTTCAGTGATTATTTCCCCGACCCTTTGCTCATGCCGGGGATTGGCGTAAGAATGGAGCAGACAAACCGCGATAGCTTCAACTCCATTCGCCTTGAATTTCCTGAGAGCTTCTTTGACTTCATTCTCATCCAGCTTTTCTAAGATTTCTCCCGCATAGCTGGTCCGCTCACTGATGCCAATCCGCAGATATCTGGGCACCAGAGGCTCCGGTTTTTTCCATAAATAGTTATAGACCTCCTTACGGGGTCCGGATGCTTCCAAAACATCGATAAATCCCCTGGTAGTAATCAGGCCCACTCTGGAGCCTTTGCGTTGAGCAATAGCGTTCAGACCGGCGGTTGTGCCGTTAATGAAAAGGGACACGTCGGAGACGCCCACATTAATCTTCTTAACAACGTCCATCACGGCTTGTCCGATATCCCAGGGTGTGCTTCTGACTTTGCCCACCAATATTTGCAAGGTGTCGTCGTCAATATAGACCAGGTCGGTAAACGTTCCGCCCATGTCAACCGCAATTCGTTTCACAATATTCTCCCTTTTCTCTCATATAACCTTCTATTTGATATCGGGTACAGGCAATTAACTATATGGCGGGTGGAAAAACTCTTTTTAGTAGCCAAAAAACAGAATGATCAAATGACGTTTTAATAATAATATTGCACTTAGATAATGTCAATGATATATTATCCGAGTACTATTTGCATTTGGTTGTTTATCTTCTAAGGTATATAATCCCCTTAAACGATAGACAGTCAGGATTTATGGCTCTGGGATTAGATAAGACTGCCTATGCTCTGGAAACCGCAACATTAATTTAAATAAATGGAGGTTTTTTATGTATGAAATAGCCGGAGTCCATCATGTTGCCATCGGAGTTAATAACATGGAGGCCATGAAATCATTTTATAAAGATATCCTGGAATTCAAAACCGGCCCACAGGAACCTCCGGCTGCCCCGCATGCCATTATGTCCGATATAACGCGAGGGGTGACCCCGGTATTCGCGGCGAGTATGCTCTCCCAGGATGCCGGCGGTATAATTGTCGAGTTCATCCGCATGAACACCCCTGCTCCGCGTGCAATACGCCAGGACGTCCGCTATGGCGATATCGGAGCTAACAAGATGACCATCGCTGTCTCCGATGTGAAAAAGGTATACGGGGAGTTAAAAAATAAAGTTAATTTCTGTTCCAGCCCGAAGTCAGCCGAGATTCCAGGCTGGGGAGCTTATAACTTTGTATATGGCAAAGACCCCGAAGGCAACCTTATCGAATTTGCCTCCGGAGCGAAGTTACAGGGAAAGAACAAGTCTGGCGGTGTAATCTGTATCGGCATCAGTGTGACTGATTTGAAGCGGTCGATAGCCTTCTATCAAAAGAATACCGGTTTTGATACCCTGTTTATTAACCCGCATGAGAGTTTTTCCGGGTTGGTCGATGAGGTCTCGGGGGGGAAGTCGACCAAAGTCCGCTCTTGCGTTCTGTCCAGCAGCAAAGGCAGCGGGATGGTTGAGCTTTTCGAAGTCCTCGAACCGCGGGGAAGGTCCATCCCGTCTTATACCTTATGGGGTGACTTTGGTTACCTTCAAACCGCCCTGATGTGTAAAAACGTACCCGAAATAGCTAACCGTTTTGAAAAAGATGGGCTTGAATTTGTTGTGAAGCTGCAACGCATGCCCGGCGAAGAGGCTGCCTTTACTTATGTTCGAGACCCGGACGGAATTACACTGGAATTTCTCAGTTTCGCTGACTACATACACACCGGGTTATTCAGCAAATACTTATAGCCGTCGTTGACCATGTGGATTACACGTTTTGAAGATATTCATTTCTCCACCATGGCACGGGAAAATTACCCCATTGGGTATCTATTTCTACCCTCTTTATGAGTATATTAATAGTGTTAAGGTTGACTTCTAGTATATTCAAAGCATGTTCAGCCACTATTTTCCGAGTGTAGGATTCTTCAGGGATGTTAAATTTTGAACTCAGCTTCTTTCTGATGGCAATTTCTTCCTCTACTTTAGACCGGTAATCATTTAATGCCTTTAAAACTGTCTCTTTATCCAGGTATCCTATTAATATTATTGAAAGGATCAATTCTGAAAGGTTATCTTCCGGAGTGCTGAGATATGAGAGCAAATTCTTTCGTATCAGCTCTTTACCTTTATTAGTTATTGAGTAGACGGTTTTATCCGGCATGTTGCCATTTTTCATTCTTTTACCTGTAATGAGTTTTTTCCTGTTGAGAGTATTTACTATGCCATATGCCGATTGCGCATGAACTCTGCGCCTTATGTTCCTCCGCTTGTAGTTAATTAATCTAATAATTGCATAAGGATTAATGGGCCCCTCGGCGATGATGCCCAAAATCAAAGTGGCAGTTCTTGTTAACATTTTTTTCGATTTATATCCTCCTGTTGCCTTCTACGAATGGATTACTGCATGGCTTATTATTATTTCATTTTCACCTCCTTCTTTTTTATTTATTTTACGCCCATCTTACTTAGGTGGTTTGAGTTTCTTCACCATTCGGACGACATCCTCACAAAAGTTATAGAAATGCCACTGGTCTATCATATAGAGCAGTATCTTTACACCCTTGTCCACCGTAACCTTCGCATCATCAGGACCGAACACATTGTCTATTAGTGGAATCCCGCTCTTCCTGGAGATAGACAATACTTTATCATAGGCTTCTTTGATGTAAGGATGTTGCTCACCAGGTAGCATACCCCCCGTATTTTGCCCTGGTTCGGTCCGCAAGGAGTTCGCAAGGTCTCCCCTGCCGACTCCGACGGCATCCAGACCCGGTTTCAGTTGAGCGAAAATCTCCTCTGCATTCTCAATGGCATTCTTATCTTCGAGTAACGGAATAAGCATGGTGTTCTGATTCGAATATTCCATGTAACCGGCACCTTTATAGTTCCCGGCACGTATGCAACCACAGGTCCCGCATTTCCCCTCAGGAGGATAGCGGATAGAATCGACGGCTCTTCTTGCGTCCTGAGCGTTTTCTACGTGTGGGACAACTACCCCTTGGGCTCCGGCCTCGATGGCTTGGCGAATAAGGCTGGGGTTGTTTTCAGTCACTCTAACCAATGTAGTTATTCCTGCGGCGTCAGCCGCGCGGATGCAGTGCTCCATTGTTTCGGGATTTACCCGGCTGTGCTCCATATCCAGCATGTAGTAATCGAACCCGGTGTAAGCGAGAATCTCGATAATGCTCGGGTTACCTGTGTAAACCTGCATGCCGAGTGGAATTTTACCCTTTGCTAAAGCGGTAAGGATACGGTTCTCTTTCGGTCTAAAAGTCATCTTGTTTCTCCTTTTTTTATGCGATAAATTTACTAAATGATGTAACGAGTTTAACTTTTTAAGTCCGGAATCAGGTGGGCCAGCCCCAGGCGCTCCAGCGTTTCTGGTAAGGGTTTGCCTGTTTCAGGATCCCATCCCATATTTTCGTAGTAATTGCTGCGCAATGCCTCCCAATAGGGCATGATGGACTTGCCCTGGGCCGGGCCATCAACGGGTGTTGAACCATAGCGGATGGAGGGTGCCTCGATTTCTTTGGTCAGCCCGTGCCGGAAATTGAAGACACGGAGCTGGTTGATTAACCGACGGCCGACATCCATAGCTTCCTGGATATCAAAATCCCAGCCGGTAGCCGCATTTACACAATCTAATAATAAAGGAAAGCTCTGCACGCAAAAGAAGCAGATGATTAAACAGTCCTGAAACTGCCGCACGCCATTTGCCTTGGCGGATATAGTGGAGACTTGCATAGCATCGAAGCGGTCCTTCATTGGCGGTAATCCCAGCACATCGGCAAAGGGTAAACCGGGGCCTATCTCAATCGTGCCTGTATTTGACAGGCAGGTATCGATCATCTCCGTCCAGCGCGCCCGATGGTCGTGGCCGCGCGGTGAAGCCCCTTTCTGGGTGTATATGGCACAGTTCATTGCCTCGCCGCCGATTTTCTCCGCAGCGCGTTTCACTCCCTCCGCCCAGATATCGCCACAACCCCGGCGATAGGCAATCCTCTTCAGCATCTCCAGTGTCGCTTCGACATTGCCCCAGGTCATCTCAATACCGTCCAAGTCCTCCTTTTTCAGGATTCCTCTCTCGTAGCATTCCATGAGCCAGCCAAACAGATGGCCGGTCTCGTTAACGTCCATACCCAGGCGGTCTATTTTATCACACAGCACCATCGTGGCGGCCGGGTCATGCTGGCCTATTTCGGCACTCATTGCCGCCAGAGCCTCATATTCGGGTTCCTCGCCGACAAAACCTTTATAGGGACCTTCGGTGATTTCCACTTCCCTCAAGTGAGCCACGCGGCACCCCCAGCACGTAATTGTCTTCACCTTGAAATGGCTGCGGAGATACTGTCCGCTGAATTTATCAGCATCGGGGAAGATACTTGTCGTGTAATTCCTGACCGGCAACTGGCCCGAAGCAGCCAATTCAGGGTACCCGAATGCCGTTCCATACTTGCTAAGGTTCGACGAGCCTTTGTTCAGGGCATCCTCGACAAGGGCATTGGCCGCCTCAGACAGCCGGTCCGGTTCGGCTATAGGAATCTCCTTATGCCCACGCTCTACAGCAATCGCTTTTAGCTTTTTCGACCCCATGACGGCTCCCACCCCATTATGGCCGGCTACGTGCCCGTGGTCGCTGACTATAGCGGCGAAGCGTACCAGGTTTTCGCCAGCAGGGCCAATGGTACAAACACTGCTTTGCCGTTTTATATCTTTTTTAATAGTGTCCTCTGTTTCCCTCGTATCTTTGCCCCGGAGGTTCTCGGCATCGCGGAGTTCGGCAATGCCATCGTGAATATATAGATAGCGCCACCCCTTGGCTCTGCCATGAACGATAATACCGTCGAAGCCAGAGAATTTCAAAAAGGCGCCGAAATACCCATTAGCCGTAGTAGCCACAGCCATATTGGTCATGGGTCCCTTGGTGACCACCGAAAAGGTGCCGGTTCCGTTTACCTTGGTGCCACTGAGAGGTCCTAAAAAAAACATTATCCGGTTCACGGCATCGGACCATGCCACACCCGGGGGCACTTCTTCGTAGAGATACTTGGTTCCCATGCCGGTGCCACCGACATATTTACGGCACGTCGCATTGTCCAGCGATTCCACGCTTATCTTTTCGCTGCTGAGGTCGACACGCAGAATTTTACCCATGTATCCGCAGGTTACTTTTTCTGCCATTTCATAACTCCCATATTATTAATATTCATCATTTCCCCCAATCCTTTTCCGTCTGCTATTGACCAGAGTGGCGTTAGCGGCGGACGTGCGCAGTCCGGAGCCGATTATGGTAGCCTCTTCCGTACCGCCTACCTCCTTGACCATAGCCTCGTACATACGCCATCCTGGTGCGAAGTGCGCCCCTATGGCGCAACCGACCGCGTCCAGCAAGCAGCGTTTGGCCTGATGTGCCACCTGTTCAGGCAACGATTCATAAGTGAGACCGAGACCGTAACGGGCATATTGATAAGCGACACTGGAGCGATTTATAGGGTCGAGATGTTTCCAGGCTAAATCACGTTTCAGAGTCACATCATACTCCTTCAGTAAAACTTTGCACGTGTTTTACGATATTATTCGCCCCAACGCTGGTAAGAATACCGAGTTTTACCCAGAATATGAGCTATTTTTTCTCGAGCCGGGCCCGCCATTTTCGCCGCGTCCTGGAGGGTTCTGGCATAGTGGACCCGTGGCGGCCTGAACATACTCCAGACATCATCGCAGGCCTTTAGCTCTTCCGGCGATAATTTTATATCGACGGCAGCCATGTTCTCCTTTAATTGCTCAAGCGAAATAACACCGCTTAGAACCGATGTAATGGTTGGATTATTCAGTATCCATGCCAGAGAGAACTGGGGAAGAGTCACGCCGTGGTCCTTGGCAAGCTTCTTGAAACGTTCTACCGCCTTAAAATTGGTTTCTGACCAGTATCGTTCGAGGTACCCCGGTCCCAAATCGGGCAGAGTAAACCTGCCTTCGGCTGGCGGCTTACCGAACTCGTGCCTGCCGGTAAGCATTTCGCCTGCCAGAGGATTGTAGACACAAACCCCTAGACCCTCATCAGCACAGAAGGGTAACAGCTCGGTCTCAATATCCCGGGTAAGCAGGTTATATGGTGGCTGAATGCAGTCAAATCGCGCGAGATTGTAGCGCTCACTCACTCGCAGCGCCTGTGAGGCCTGCCACGCAAAGAAGTTAGAGCAGCCTATATAACGCGTTTTTCCCTGGCGGACCAGGTCATCCAAAGCACGTAATATCTCCTCAATAGGAGTGTTGTAATCTGGCTCGTGAACGTAATAAAGGTCAATGTAGTCCGTTTGGAGCCGTTTGAGGCTGTTTTCCAGTTGCCACATAATACACTTGCGCGAAAGTCCAGTTTCATTTACTTTCGGCGGCACGCCCGGGGTGAATTTTGATGGCGGTCCGGCCTTCGTTGCCAGCACGAAAGAATGGCGGTCCCCTTTTATTGCTTTGCCAACGATTTCCTCAGACTTGGTGCTGCTATATACGGGAGCGGTATCCAGGAAGTTGATGCCAGCATCCACGGCTCCCTTGACCAGGTTGATAGCTTCCGCCTCGCCAATCTGAGTACCATAAGTCATAGTGCCGAGACAGATTGTAGAAACTTTCAAGCCTGTCTTTCCGATATTTTTGTATTTCATAGCAGCATTTCCATCCTTTCTTCCGTTAAAACTATTTTACCTTTTAAGAGACTGACATCGGGCATTTTCCACCGAAGTGAATAACCCACCCAGCAAGCTCGCCGGTATCTATGGCGCAAATTCTCGTTATCTCCATCATTCGAATTTGCCTAGCAACGTCTTTAGACGTTGCTAGCCACCTCACCCAGCGATTCATCACCCCAAAAAATTGAGGATGTACTTGTTTAGTATATTACTATTGCTAGATACTAGTATTGTTATTTGATAATTATAGTTAAATTAAATTACAGTTGTCAAGAGTTATTATATTAAGGGAGGATTATTCTGAGGAGTTTAAAAAATAATAGTCCGGTACGTCCTTGTTGACATACATCGACCGTTACCTGGGCGGGGCGGCGGCTCTCCTGGAAAGATATGATGAAGCCCGCCAATACTACCAGGAAGCCATCAAAGTCACCACGGAGATGAGGTTCCGGCCAGAGCTGGCCCTCACCCGGCTACAGCTTGCCGAGCTATTACTGGAACACTACCCGGATGAGAAAAAGGAAGCACTGGAGCACCTGGACTTTGCCATCAAAGAGTTCCGCGAGATGAAGATGCAGCCTTCACTGGAACGGGCACTGAGACATAAGGATATACTGAAGGCGTAGTTTCCTGTAGCCTCGTAAAGAGTGGCCTGATGCAAAGTCGCTCTTTTTTCACAATGCTTCACTAAGCCCTCATTTAGGGAGATTGACTTAATAACGAGTAAAAAGACTTAGTTGCTGGAGTAACAGCCCCTGAGTTGTCATTCGTGCCTAACTAATAGCAGTGGCGTGTTACCCCCTAGCAGAACCTTTTGGGCGACGCTCCCAACAGTCCAACATGGAATGCCGGTCCTCCCATGAGTAGACATAGCTACCAGGTCAACAGCCAGCTCATCGGCAAGGTCAATAATTTCGTCGGCCGGAGAGCCGACTTGAATCCTGTAATCCGCAGCTATACCCTGCTTTTCCAGTTCGGCGCATTGGGCCTGCAGGTAGGATTCGGCGTCTGTCTTATTGTGATTACCCTGTTGCACGACCTGCAAAAGGGTTAGCTCCATTTCGAGCCTTAAAGCAAGCCGGCTAATATAAGGAATCACAGCCTGGCTGGAGCTTGAGCCGTCCAGTGGCACAAGGGCATTCCTGAGAAGTCGCTTTTGGTGCACATCAGGACGGCCTTTCTTACCTCTGATAAGCATAACTGGCAAATTTGTGGGAGCCCTGACGACTTTATCGGCGACACTTCCCACGGCCCAGCGTCCGATACCAGACCGACCATGAGTAGCCATGACAATCATTTTATGGCCCGATGTACTCGCAAAATCCACGATTGACTCAGCCGGATTGCCGACGCAAGTTGTGGCGTAAACGTTCACTTCTTTACTACTGGGTATCAACAGATATTTCTTAGCATGATACTGGGTGACGTGAGCTATTTTCTGGAGGTAGGCCATATTAACTGTGTCGGGAAACTCAAGGACCGATAGTAAAATAATATCGCTACCGGTCCTCGCACCTAATTCCTCTGCGTATGGTAAAGCTACCTCAGCTAATTTAGAGCCGTCCAGCGGGACAACCATTCTCTCATCTGGAGGTCTTTCACCAAAATTTTCTGTAGGCATATTGGTTGACCTGTATAGCTGGCTATAACCAGGGTTTATACTGTTGCTTCCAGTATCTCTACAGAATTATATTCGCAGAACAGTAATAACTGTCTTGTATGTAAACATTTAATTAAGCTGGGTGAATTCCCTCAAAAAGCGGAAGAGTGCAGCGGCGATGGAGCTAATCTATGAAACATTAGAGAGCGCAATGTGACCCCGGCCTGCGAGGGGGCTACAATTCGGGCAACGATACAGGATGTTTCATCATGCTGGCTATTTTTTAAATTTTCACCTATAATTCGCATATAATATTGTGTTTGATATTATTTAATGCGTAAATTAGAAGAAGCAGCATAAGTATTTAAACAAAATATAATTTTCAAGTTTATATTAAAACAGGAGGACACTAAAGATGGCAGCGACAAAATACGGAAATTATGTCAAGAGTGTACCTATAAAAGACTATGAGGAGGGCGGTTTCCGGCAAGGAACCGAGCTGACCAAGGAATGGCTGGGATTTGATGTTCATATCAAATACGGGGCTTACTGGACAGCCGGCAGAATGGGCAAGGAACCCTATGTGCCACACGTGCATGATTTCGACCAGGTCATGCTCTTTGCAGGGAGCGATATGGATGACATCGGGGAACTGGGAGCAGAAATCGAGTTCTGTATAGGGGAGGAAATGGAAACGCACATGATTACCACCACCACCGCCGTGGCGATTCCCAAGGGCGTGCCGCATTTCCCGGCAACGGTTAACACTCTGGATAAACGATTTTTCTTCATGGAGATATCAATCGCACCGGAATACAAGGAAACGCTGATAAAAACCGATAAGAAGCCGGGCCCTGTTGCCGGTTGGAGGTCAGCCACAAGGAAATACATTATGCCGCTGGCTTTCATGCGGAAAGGGGCCTGGAATTACGGACCGCTAAACAGGGATGACGGCGGTGGCTACATTGCGTTTGTACGCACCAAAGAGGTGGCAGGTTTCGACTTCGTTATGCTATACGAAAGCATGAAGAAAGGACCTTACAGAATCTGCCCGGACCCCGATAACCCGCATACACACCCTACCACCCAGGTTATGATGTTCCTGGGGACGGATACCGATGATTTAAGCGACCTGGGCGCGGATTTCGAGATATGCCTGGGGAAGGAAATAGAGAAACACAAGTTCAACAAATCAACGGCAGTTTTAACTCCGCCTTTCCTGCCGCACTGGCCGGGAGGAGTGGTAAAGCTTACCAGGCCGATTATTATGTGTGATATTCATCCATTCGGTAATGAGCATTAAGGAAAGCAAATCAGACAAACAAGGTGTTCATCAGGATACCAAATGAGGTTTTGAGGTATTTCACCTCACCCCCTTTATCCCCCTCTCCTTACGAGGCAGGGTGAAGGAGAGGGGGAAGAAAAAGAAAGAGGGGTCTGCACCCCTCTTAGACGCCCCGTATTGTTAATGGTCTTCTCCTGGTAGTACTACTCCCTATTTAGAAACGGAGTAAAATCTTTGACAGTATGTCAAAACCGATCACTTCGATGTGGTTCCAGGCAATCCACCAAGCTGTTGCGAGAGTGAGAGACCATCATAATAATCCCGTTGTCGATATATCTTTCCATTACGTATTTCAGTAATAGAAGCGATTCTTACGCTAGCGTGTTTGCCTGTAGCAGGTCTTTTGGGGTCATTACTATGTGTGAATGTACCTCTCCAAACGGACTCAGATGCTATTCTGCGTCCATCACTGAAAGCCGATGTTAATTCCCATTTACGGTCGGGGAAATGTTTACGAACTAACCTGGCCATATCAATAAACTCTTTTGCACCGTGACACACCTTACCTGCAAGAACATCCTCATACACACAATCATCCGTGAAAAAGGAAGCCGCTTTTTCAAAATCCTGTGAATTTAACGCCGCCATCATGTCTTTCATAATTATTATCGTATCGGTAGCCATTTTGTATCCTCCTTTATGTAAATTTATGGTGTTGCTCATTATAGGGCATCCGATTATAAAAAACAAGCCAATAAAAATCCCCGACTTTGTTGGAGTCGGGGATTTTATCTTTAATGTTAGATAATACTATAGTCCGGCAGCGGTGATAATATCCGGCACTTTCTTTTCCCAGCCGATAGCCATAATATGCACGCCCTGGCACATGGGCTTCATCAGCTTGATGAGGTCGGCGGCAATCTGGATGCCGGTCTTTTCCCGGTCTTCTTTAGCCGCGGCGGACATCTTCTGGATAAGGTCGTCAGGAACGTGCACACCGGCGACGTTCGCGTTCATGAATTTAGCCATGCCGGCGTTTTTCAGCGGGATAATGCCGGCCATGACAGGTACCTTGAATGTCTCTACCCGTTTCATAAATTTGGCGAAGGTACCGGCATCGTAGACGGCCTGGGTCTGGAAGAATTTAGCCCCGGCGGCGATTTTCTTCTCAAACTTATAAATTTGCATCTCCGCGGAAGCCTCGGTATTGGAATCCACCTTCACCACTGCCCCGGCGAAGAAATTCGGTTTGCCATGTAGCTCGTTACCGACCATGTCGAAGCCCTCGTTGAGGCGGGTGATAGCCTGGAGGAGGGTGACGGAGTCCAGGTCGAAGACACCCTTGGCCTGGGGATGGTCGCCAAGAGAAGGCAGGTCACCGGTCAGTGCCAGGACATTCTTGATACCCATAACCCAGGCGCCGAGGAGGTCGGACTGGAGGGCAATACGATTGCGGTCGCGGCAGGTCATCTGGAATATCGGCTCGAGGCCGCCCTGGACGCACAGGGCAGAGGTCACCAGCGCAGCCAACCGCATTACCGAGCTCTGCTGGTCGGTGACATTGGCGGCATCCACTTTTCCCTTGAGAATTTCGATATTTTCCTTAATTTCTACAGTATCGGTACCCTTCAGCGGGCCGAACTCACAGGATAATGCAAACTTCCCTGACTCCAGTTTTGATTGAAGGCTCACTTTGCTTTCACCTCCTGGTCAAGATTCTCCAGGGCATAGCGCGAGGTGGACATCATTTCCGGTCGGGGCATTATTTTCTTATGGTCGAGCGGCTTCAACATATCAGCCAGACGGTTTAACTGTCCCCTGGCTTTCAGGCGGTTGTATATCAGTTCCCAGCCGCAGTCCCGGTCGGGTGATACTTCGCATTTCCCCTTGTTCGCCCCGCCGCAGGCGCCGCTGATAAGGCTCTTGGTGCAGGCGGTGAGAGGGCAGATGCCGCCGGTATGGTACAGCAGGCACTGGCCGCATTCATCACAGCGCTCGCTGCCTTCCCATTCCCCACGACTGCCGCCCAGGTTGACCGTGTTGCAGCCTGGATAAACGGGCTTGTTAACGGCCGCCGCTACCGCCTGGACGCCGATACCGCAGGTCAATACCAGTACCGCATCGGCCGCCGCCACCTGGTCTATTTTGCCCTTTAATTCGGATTTAATTAAGGCTTTCCCACAGAGAAAATCGACGGTCTTGGTGCCGGTCACCTTTTTCCCGGCTTCCGTCAGCTTTTTCTTCATTTCTTCAACCTGCTTAGGGCCGCCGCTGTCCGAAGACTGGGCGCAGCCTTTACAGCCCATGATGAAGACGCTTTTGTCTTTTTCGAGATAAGCCACTATCTCATCAAACGGCTTCTGCTCTGATAAAATCATCTCTCCTCCTTCAAAACCTACACTACCCTGAACTGAACAAGGTCTCGACCTTTGGGCGTCACGACGTGGACGGCGCAGGCAATGCAGGGGTCAAAAGAGCGGATGATACGCACGATTTCAAAGGGATTTTTCTCATCCTTGACCCTGGTGCCGATAAGTGCCTGCTCGATAGGTCCGTGCTGACCTTTATCATCCATGGGGGATATATTCCAGGTGGTTGGGACCACCGCCTGATAGTTGGCAATCTTCTTGTTTTTAATTTCAATCCAGTGCCCCAGGGCACCGCGGGAGCCCTCAATGATTCCCATACCCATCGATTCATCGGGAATTTTATACTCGACGTAGGCCGGCTGACCCGGCTTCAACTGCAAAGCCCAGCCTTCCAGCGAATCGGCGATGAACTTGGCGGAAAGCGCCCTTGCCAGGTGACGACCGAGAACGGAGAATAGCACTGAAGGCTTCGCCTTGAGCTGCTTCAAAGCACCATCGACCAGTTCTTTCATCTTCGGGTCACCCTTGGCGTAGGTTACCGCTACCCTGGCAAGGGGACCCACCTCATAGACCCTGCCGTCATAGCGCGGGGCTTTGACCCATGTATAAGCATCCTTCTTGCCGTACTGTGGTTTCGTATCACCGTGAGAAGGATGAAGGTTTGTGGTGGAATCTTCGTACCAGGAGTGCCTGACCTGTTCGGTTATCTTACCGGTATCAAGGGGGGCCGGTTTGAGGTCGGCCCCGATGGTGCCCTGCTTGAACAGCCGTTCACGCATGGCGTAATCAGGACTGGTGCCGTTCAGGTCATACATGCCGTAGGAGAGCAGGTTCTTACAGCCGACACCTATTTCCGCATAGTCGAGATAGGCACCGGCCACCGCGAACACATCCGGAATATAGACATTATTGATGAAGTCCTGGAGTATTTTTATCTTCCAGATATAGGCCATGATGTTATCGGCGGTGGGTACGGTGGTAACGCCACCGGGGACAACCCCCACGCTGTGAGGTATCTTGCCGCTGAAGATGCTGACGGCCTCGTGGCCGATGCGCCGGATTTCCAGGGCTTTTACATAGTGGGCCACGGCCTGCTGGTTCACCTCCGGCTTTAGGCGGTAATCACCTTCGTAGCGGGGCAGGAACGGCTCTAAAGCGCCGCGGCTGATGAAATCTTTAACTGAATTCAGTTGAGAGTCGTTTCCCTCATATTTAGCGACATCCGCAACGTTCACGTAATCGAGCGCCGCCAGGTGGTAGAAATGGAGACAATGGTCCTGGGCGACATGCGCACCGTGTATAAGGTTGCGTATTATCCGGCCGTTATCGGGTATTTTATCGGCAATACCGAAGGCGCTGTCCAGGTTCAATGTCGCCGCGATACCATGGGACTGCGGGCAGACACCGCAAATCCTCTGCGCGATTATCTGGGCATCACGCGGGTCCCGGCCCCTGAGAATCAACTCCAGTCCGCGGAAGAGGTTGCCGGTCGCCCGTGCATCCTTGACAACACCGTTCTCAACAACACACTCTATTTTTAAATGGCCCTCAATCCTGGTGACGGGGTCGATAACAATTTTGCCCATTATTTCACCTCGCTTCGTTCAATTCTATTCAATTACCCCCCTTGGCGGCTGCCACTCCTTGCGTCCGTTCAAGCTCCTATTTAAAGGAATTATCAATTTTCTTAGTAGCTTTCCTCAAGCCATCGTCAATTTTCTCACCAGCAGATTTCGGTTCTTTCTTTACACGCACCACGATAGTTCCCTTGCGAGTGGATATTGTTTTGTTTTTACCTTTCTTTATCACTGCCATTTTTATTCTCCTTTCCGGCTCTAATGTACATTATTTCACCTCCTTGTTAGCCCAGTAAGCGCCAACGACGGGAAGGTCAACATCAACGAGTTTCTCATAGAACGGCGTCGTCTCGTTAGGGAATTCGGGCTGGGTACAGCCATTACACGGCGCTCCGGCGCCGATGACCCAGTTCGTGCCACTGTTCCACCGCCGCAGCGGGCAATCGGCGTGGGTGATGGGGCCTTTACAACCGAGCTCATAAAGGCAGCCATCTTCACCGAACTTCTTGGCGAATTTTCCTTCGTCAAAATAGGCGCGGCGGGGGCAGTTCTCATGTATCAGCTTGCCGTAGAAAGCCTTCGGTCTCAGGAAGTCATCGAGGTCTTCAGCCTTGGGTAGGCCGCTCAGGATAACGCTCGCTACCGTCCCCACAAACCAGTCGGGATGAGGAGGACAGCCGGGAATATTAATCAAAGGCTTGCTGATGCCTTTCGCATCGAGGGCTTTCTGCACAGAGGCGCAGCCGGTAGGGTTAGGGGGTGCGGCCGGAATACCGCCGAATGAGGCGCAGGTGCCCAGAGCGATAACCGCCAGTGCATCCTGGGCAAGCTCCGTCACCCTCTGCAGCATGGTAACGGGTTTGCCGTTCCTCTCACCAATTGCCCCGTAAACGGCATCCGTAGCCATGGGTACGGCACCGTCAACCACCAGAACATACTCGCCCTTCTGCCGTTTAGCGGTGTCCTCCATCACCTGAAGCGCCGGTTCCCCGGCGGCAGCCATGATGACCGGATGAAACTTGAGGTTGATGTGCACGCCGGGAACTATCTGGTCGATGAGCACATTTTTGATGGTGGGGCTGGCCGCATTAAGCAGTGTTACGACACAGCCGCTGCAGGCAGCTGTTTGCAAGTAAATAACCGGAAGTTCCTTAACCATCAAGTCCAACTCCTTTCATAGTAATCTTGATATTCACACGCCATTGTATTCAGTTAAAATAAAATACTGGAGATACGTAATCGGAACGGTTTATGAGCACACCAGTAAAATTCAATATTTTTCCGGGCTCCATCTAGTACGCGGCTGTAATATTAAGTGGATATTTTTGAGGTATATCAATGCCACGTATATTGCATAAAAGTTTTAGGACTTTAGCTACATTACCCGTGGTTATTATATTATGGAGCTGGAAATAAGTCCAGCCCCGCTACCGATAAATGAAAACAAGAGGATTTCCCGAGAAGAAGTAGCTTATTATTCAGGTAAAGCTCTGGCGACAATTTCAGCCAGGTCCAGCACCTGCACTTTATCGGCAACCTCTTTGTCTTTTAAGCCGTCGTCAAACATGGTCATGCAGTACGGGCAGCAGACGCAAATCGTTTCCGGCTTCTTTTCCAGTGCCTCTTCCACACGCGCCACGTTAATGAGCTTCCCCTCTTTTTCCTCCATCCACATACGGCCGCCGCCGGCCCCGCAGCAAAATCCCTTGTCGCGGTTACGCTCCATTTCCGCCGGAGCCCGGCCGGTAGCCGAAGCAATGACCTGTCGCGGTGCATCGTAAAGAGCGTTATATCTTCCCAGATAGCAGGAGTCGTGGAACACCACGTTGCCCAGGTCCCCCGAAGCGTTCAGCTTCAGTTTACCCTCGTGAATTAAGTTATTGATAAATTCCGTGTGATGGATAACTTCCAGTTTAACGCCGTACTGCTGATAGTCATTCTTCAGGGTGCTGTAACAATGCGGACACTGAGTAATGATTTTCTTGATACTCTTTTCTTCAAATATCTTGACATTCGCTTTAGCCATACGGTCGAAGACATATTCGTTGCCGAGACGGCGCAGGCTATCCCCACAGCATAATTCATCTCTACCCAGGGTACCCCAGGAAACGCCGCTTTTATCAAGAATTCTGGCTACCGATAGAGTCGTCCGCCGGTTCCGGGCGTCAAAAGCGCCGGCGCAGCCGACATAGAACAGATAGTCGGTTTTACCGGCTTCAAAAGGCTTAACGTTAATATCCGCCGCCCATTTGATTCTTTCCGTCGGCGCCATTCCCCAGGGATTGCTGCGCTGCTCCATATTCTCGAACAATGTCAGCAACTCTTCCGGAAACCTTGACTTCATCTCCACCAGGTGCCGACGCATGTCGACTATCTTCGGTACATGCTCGATAAACACCGGGCAGACTTCCATACAGGCGCCGCAGGTAGTACACTCCCAGAGGACTTCCTCGGAAACGCTCCCCTCACCCTCGCCGCCGATTAACGGCAATGCTTTATTTTTATCCTTGGCGCTGTTTTTCAACAGGTTTAACTTGATATCATGTATGAGTAACCGCGGCTGTAACGGCTTATCGGTGAAAGTTGCCGGGCAGACATCCGAGCAACGGCCGCACTCGGTACATGAATAGGAGTCGAACAAAGCCTTCCAGGTAAACTGTTCCGCCTGCCCGACGCCGAAGGCATTACCCTTTTTAAACTCCTCCCGGGGCTGCGTCTTGACCTTTTCCAGACTCTGGAAAAAGCAGTTCGGAATAGAGGTAAGAATGTGCATGTGCTTGCTGTAAGGCAGATAGTTGAGGAAGGACAGCAGCACTAAAGCATGAATCCACCAGAAGACTTTAGCCGCCGTTTCCAGGTCCCCTACCGAAGCACCCGATGGAATGATGGAAGCACCGAAGTTCGATATGGGCATATAGGCCGCCGCCCTTTCCGTGCCCTGAGCGATTTCGCTGGCGTTCATACCGAAGAAGGCAATCATCAGGCCGGCAATCAGCGAAAGGATGATGAAAGCATCGCGACTCTTAGCTTCGGTGTAAGGGGGCGGAAAAGCCAGTCGGCGGATAATCGCCGCAATGACACAAAGCAGGGCCAATACCGACACGATATCGAAAATACAGGCCAGGGTAAAATAAGCTCCATCCGGCAGACGCGAGTAACTGATGACGTCCGGGGCAAGGCCATTAAGCAGGAACTCGGTATTAGATATCAGGAGAATCATGAAGGCCCAGAAAAGCACGAAGTGGTTGACGCCGAAAGGCTTACTGACCACTCGTCTCTGGCCGAAGGCATAAAACAGCATATTCCAGAAACGTCTGCCGATAGCGTTGAACCTGTTATCGGGTCGGCCCCGCAAAACCAGGCCGAAACGACGGAAGCAGCTATACGCGAAAAAAATTACCGCGAGAATGAAAACGATGATAAACGCAATTATAGTTGCCGTCATAATTATTCTATTCCTTTTAAGATGCCGGCGTTACCTTGCCGGTGGTTGCTCCGCCGGCTTTTTTGGCACGCAGCTCCCGGACATAGCCGGTAATAGCCGGTATTACCTGGAAGAGGTCGCCGACAATACCATAGGTGGCTACCTCGAAAATAGGCGCCTGCTTATCACGATTAATGGCGATAATAGTGTCCGAGTCCTGCATACCGACCAGGTGCTGGATGGCACCACTGATGCCGCAAGCAATATAAATTTTAGGCCTGACTGTCTTACCCGTCTGGCCGACCTGGCGTTCCAGGGGCATCCAGCCCGCTTCCACAGCGGCGCGCGAGCAGGCTACCACCCCACCGAGCTCATTAGCGAGTTCCTGCAGGATTGAGTAGTTCTCTTTATTGCACATGCCCCGCCCGCCGGAGACGATGATATCCGCCGCCGCCACATCAACGCTATCCAGATTCTGGTCGGCGATTATCTCCAGAACCTTGGCGGCAATATCTTCTTCCCTGATGGGGACAGTCTCGCGGACGATGGTACCGGTGCGGGAAGTATCTTTCACCGGCAGGGGCATTACATGGGGTCGTACCGTAGACATCTGCGGTCGGGTGTATTCCGTCAATATGGTGGCCATGATGTTGCCGCCAAAGGCAGGACGCGTCTGGAGCAGGAAACCTTTATCGTCAATAGACAGACCGGTGCAATCAGCCGTCAGTCCCGTCTGAAGATTGGTGGCGACAGCACCAGCTAAATCCCTGCCCAGACCGGTAGCACCGATGAGCACAATTTCCGGTTTATACTTTTCTATGAGGTAAACAAGGGACTTATAATACGATTCGGTACGGTAATAGTGGAATACCGGGTCGTCAACCAGATAAACCTTCGAAGCACCGTAAGCAAACGCTTCCCGGCAGAGATGTTCGACCTTATCGCCGACACATATAGAGCACAGCTCGACACCTCGCGTTTTAGCGAGGTCAGCACCTACGCCCAATAGCTCCCAGGAAACTTCAGCCGGCTTGCCTTCGGTGTGCTCTACAAAGACCCAGACACCCTTGTATTCCTTGATTTTCGCCAGCCTGGGGTCTTTTACCTCGCCCTCCGGTTCGGCGGCGGGCTTGGCGGCGCCTTTCTGTGCCGCTAACTCAGCGAGAATCTTCTGCTCTTCCGGAGTGTAGTAAATTTCGATGGCCTGGGTGGGGCAGACCTTGATGCACTTCTGGCACCGGGTACATTGTTCCAGGTCGATAACCGGCTCGCCCTTCTCGTTCATTTTTATGGAGTCTTTCGGGCACTCAGTTTCACAGCGAGCGCCGCAAGCGATGCACTTGCCGGGGATAAGCCTGGCCGTGCCGCGCGGCCTTTTAATTTTCTTTGGCTCTTCCATATAATTATGTCCTGGCTGGCTTTATCATGCTAAAAGGATAGAAGGTCCTTTTCCATCATCTTGTTTATCAATAACCTGGCGGAATCTTCAGGCTTGTCAGTATCCTTGCTCAGTATCTCGCCCTTGACTCTTTCCGGTGAGAAGATTTTGCGTACCTGCGTGGCCGAACCCTTAAGCCCGATGGTTGCCTCATTTAGCTGCATAGCTTTGTTGTCCCAGAGTGTTATAGCCGCTTCCTCGGCCATCAGCCGCATCGGTACGTTGGGATAGCGTGGCGAGTTGATTTCCCTCAGCACCGCAATCATAACAGGTAAGGGGGCGGTAACTACTTCATGTCGACCTTCCAGTTTCCGCCTGACTTTTACCTTTTTAGCCTTCAGGTCGACTTCTTCAACGCGGTCGACCAATGTTAATTGCGAACACCCCAAGCGGGTAGCGATACCGGGGCCTACCTGGGCCGTGTCCCCGTCGATAGTCTGACGGCCACACATGACGATGGCTAATTCTTCCTTCTGGGCAAGCTTCCGGATAGCTTCCGTCAGGACCATGCTCGTAGCCAGAGTATCGGCCCCTCCGAAAGCCCGGTCGCTCAGCAATATAGCTTCATCGGCTCCCAGAGCGATAGTCTTCCGTAACGTAACCTCAGCGCTGGGAGGACCCATGGAAATAACGGCGACGCGAAATCCGTATTTGTCTTTAAGCCTGAGGCTCTCTTCCAGGGCATGCGTATCGAAGGGATTCATAATAAAGGGCACGCCCTCTCGGATGAGAGTGCCGGTAACTGGGTCAACTTTGACCTGTGTAGTGTCGGGAACCTGTTTTACGCAGGTAACTACTAACATGAATATATTGTACCTAAGAACTAGACAAATTTACCATAGATATTACCACATATTTAAATATTCGGCAAATATTACGGACGAGGGTGTTTATTAACATCATCGTGTCATTCTGACCCCGATGCAATCGGGGGAAGAATCCGCTACCCTTACCTTAATGACGGATTCTTCAGTCGTCCCGATTGCATCGGGACTCCTTCAGAATGACAGCAGCCCATGGCTAACAATCTTTGCGGATTATCACATAACCCCTGCTTTTGCCGTTACTTTCACTCTGTGATAAACTACGGTTGTCAGGCATGGAACGAAATATGAGAATACTCGTAACCAACGATGACGGCATAAAGTCCGACGGGTTATGGACGCTGGTCAGGGAACTGCAGAAAATCGCCCAGGTAACCGTGGTCGCCCCGGACGGTGAAAGGAGCGCCATCGGCACGGCCGTAACTCTATTCCAGCCGCTTCACGTAGAGGAGGTCGATTCACCGATATCAGGAGTAACCGCCTATGCTATCGATGGTTCACCATCGGACTGTGTTATCCTGGCCCTCGGTAAGCTTATGGAGGGAAGCGTGGATATGGTAGTTTCCGGTACCAATCCCAACCTGAACCTGGGAGAAGACGTGTATATATCGGGGACGGTCGGCGCCGCCATGCAGGGCTACTTTCGCGGCCTGCCTGCCCTGGCTATATCGGCGCCACCTCCGGGCAATCAGCCTGGATTGAGCGTCGCCGCCTGGGTAGCCGCCACGCTGGTGAAAAAGATGGCAGTCAATAGTTCGACCAGGATATTTCTCAACGTGAATGTACCCGACCTGCCACTACGGGAAATCCACAGCGCCAGAATCACCCGCCTGGCCCGCTCCAGCCATATCAACACCGTCAATGAAGAAAATCACGGCCAGCAGAAACAGTACCGGCTGGTGCGCGAAAGACTGACCGAAACCAGCGACAATGGCACCGATATCCAGGCCATCGAGCAGGGCAACATCTCCATTACTCCGCTTTATACCAGCTTGCTCGATAAACCACCGCAGCTGCTGCTGAAAAAGCTATGCGCCGACCTCATTCACGAGCTAAAGAAAGGATAAAAAACGGGGTTTTTACCATGCAGCACTACATCGGCACGGACATCATAGAAATAGAACGAATCCGGCAGGCTATCGAACGCTGGGGAGACCGTTTCCTCAATCGCGTCTATACAGAAGCGGAGCTCTCCATTTATGGTCACCGGCCACACTCACTGGCAGCGAGCTTCGCCAGTAAGGAGGCCGTTATGAAAATGCTGGGCACGGGTGCCCTGGGCATCGGTTGGAGAGATATCGAGACGCTTTACCACCCCAGCGGCAAGCCGCTCATCAGACTCAACGGCCGGGCTAAAAAAGAGGCAGATAAGCTGGGAATAAAAGAGATTGACGTCAGCCTTTCTCACTCCAGAGATTACGCCACGGCCACGGCGATAGGCTCGACTTAGCCCTCCCAGACCGCCTCCCCGCCGATAATGGTCATCTCTACTTTTATGTCTTTTATCTGCTCCGGGGGCACCCGGGTGGGGTCGCCACTAAGTATAACGACATCGGCCAATTTACCCGGAGAAATCGAGCCTTTGATGTTCTCCTCAAAAGAGGCGTAAGCGGCGTTGATAGTATAAAGAGCCAGCGCCTGATTTACCTTAATACGTTCCTCCGGCAGCAGCGCCTGCCCGGACTCGGTTTGCCGCGTTACCGCTGCATAAATACCGACCATCGGGTTATTCGGTACTACCGGTGCATCAGAGCTGCCGGCAACAACCACGCCGCTTTCCAGGGGCGATTTAATTCGATACAACCAGGGCAACTGACGGGGAGCTACCGTCGCCAAGTAACGCTCGCCGCTGTAATAGATGAATGGGGGCTGGGTAACGATAACTAAACCCAGCTTTTTCAGCCGTTCCAGGAGATACGGGGGGCATTCACCACAGTGCTCGATGCGGTGCCGCCTCCCGGTTACCGGAGAACGCCTGTCAGCATATTTCAGGGCTTTAATAGCCGCTTCTACCGTATTTTCTGCGACGGCGTGGAAAGCCAGTTGAAAGCCCGCACGGTGGACATCCAGCGCCAGGTTGTTCAGCTCTTCCTGGTCGGGCTGGACTTCCAGCATAATTTTAACCGCCCCCAGTTGCATCAGGTTATCCCCGGAACCGGTCTTCAGATTCACCTCCTGAAAATCCTTCCAGTACGGCGCGCCTGCCATCATCGTCATGCGGCTGCGCAGGCGGCCATTCAGTATAAATCCGCAAACCGTCTCCCATCGTTCGAGACCGTTGCTGACGGTTGCGTCCTGCACCGAGGTTAAACCCATAGAAAGAAAGTGTCGGTTAGCTAGAGCCACGCCCCCAGCAAGTTCCGCATCAGAAAAAGGCGGCATTAACTCACTGCGAATGTAGCTCAGCATATCGATAAGGATGCCGTTCGGTTCCCCGGTGTCCAGGTCCCTCTCGATGCGAGCTCCGGGCGGCTCCGGTGTTTCATTGTTGATACCGGCCAAAGATAGCGCCAGGCTATTGAGCACACAGGCGTGCAGGGAGCGGTGACTCAGGACGACAGGGTGGTCGGGTGCCACCTCGTCGATATCCCAGCGGGTGGGACAGCGTTTCTCCGCCAGATAGAACTCATTATAGTCGGTACCGCTCAGCCATGTACCCGGCGGGGTTTTTTCCGCCCTACGGCGTATAGCCTCCTTAATATCGGCAATGGAGCGGACTAAAGGCGGACTAAGGTCGATGCTGAGCAGCTTTCTTATCAGGGAAAAAAGGTGGAGGTGGGCATCGTTAAAACCGGGCACCACTGTTTTGCCGTGACAATCGATTACCTTCGTCTTCGCTCCGGTGATTGAGTCCAGCTCTTTAAAACCACCGATAAATGATATTTTATCGCCGGTGATGGCCAAGACCTCCGCGACCGGTTGACGGGCGTTCATGGTGATGACGTTGGCATTTTTCAGGATAATATCGGCAGGCATGTCTCAGCACCTTTTGACGGAGCGGTTTTTAGCCAGTATACTACTGATAACCCCTCACTGCAAAGGAGAAAGCATGGACACGGAATTACTGGCGCAAAAGCTGGCGGCGTGGATTAAAGAGAAAGTGCTGGCGGCCGGATGTAAAGGTGTGGTGCTGGGGATGAGCGGCGGTATCGATTCCTCGGTGCTGGCGGTGCTGTGCCAGCGGGTTTTCCCCAAGAGCACACTGGGCGTGATTATGCCCTGCCACAGCATTGACGAAGATAAAGCTCACGCCGAGGCCGTAGCCAGGCAGTTTTCCATACTCACGAAAACAGTCATCCTTGATGGTATCTTCGATGCGTTGCTACAAACATTGCCGGATTTTAAGTCAGACCCGTCTCTCTCTAGGCTAGCCCAGGCCAATCTTAAAGCCAGGTTGAGAATGGTCACACTCTATTATATAGCCAATCAAATGAAATATTTGGTGGCCGGTTCCGGCAACCGGAGCGAGATTACCATAGGCTATTTCACCAAGTACGGCGACAGCGGCGTGGACATTATGCCGCTGGGCAATCTGGTGAAAAGGGAGGTCAGCGAACTGGCGCGCTTCTTGAAAATCCCCCGGGAAATCATCGATAAGCCGCCCTCCGCCGGCCTGTGGGAAGGCCAGACCGACGAGGGTGAGATGGGTTTCAGCTACGAATCACTTGACCACTATATCCTGACGGGCAAAGCTCCTGAGGAACTGAAAAGCCGGATAGAGGCTATGAAAGCCGCCAGCGCTCATAAGGGCATGATGCCACCTATAGCGCAATTTTAAATTTATTACTCGCGGCTTTTTCGTATTATCTCCGGGTATTTTTTACTCCCCTCGCGGAGTGTCCGCTTTTGCGTCGTGTAATCGACGTGATAGAGCCCGAACCGCCTCTCGAACCCGAACGCCCATTCGAAATTATCAAGTAACGACCAGTAGAAATAGCCCTTGATATTCATGCCATCGGCAACCGCCTTATTTAGGATAAACAGATGGTCTTCGATGAACCCGGCTCTCCTGGTATCGCTGTCATCGGCGATGCCGTTCTCCGTAATATAAATGGGCCTGGAGGTAAAGCAGGTTATCATTTTAAGCGTGCGGTAAAGCCCCTCCGGGTATATCTCCCACCGCATGTCCGTCAGTTTCTCCGGCGGCGCCCTGTCTACTTCACTATAAAGCTCATCAGCAGAGAAAGTGAACTTCTGGTAAAACCGAGTGTAGTAATTCAAACCGACAAAGTCGAAAGCATCCTTGATGCCGTTCGCGTAGGATACTCTCGCGGTGCCGGGAACGGAAAAGTTGAAAAGTCCATTGACCAGATAGGTAAGATGCGACTCATTCAGGCTTTTATTGAAAGAGCGAGCCAGCATGACATCCAGCAAATTCCACCTGCTCGGAGGGTCATAAAGGACCAGAGCCGCCACCAGCCCCACCTGTGCCTGTGGTTCTAACTTTTTGATTCGTTGATACGCGGCAGTATGAGCCCGCAGCAAATTCCGAAAGACAATACCGATATTCCGGGGGTCTTTCACCGCCGGCGGGAAATGTGTCTTTAAGTACCCCTGCATGGCATATACCGACGGTTCGTTGATGGTACACCAGAGTTTGACTTTGGGTCCGAGACGTCCGACAACCCTTTCCACGAAGCTGGCGAATATTTCAGGGGAGTTTTCCTGGAAGAATGCCCCTTGCTCTTCAAACCATAAGGGGTCGGTAAAGTGGTGCAGCGTTATCATCGGCTCGATTCCATTGGCCAGCAGCTCGTCTACAACCTGCTCGTAGTGGTCCAGCACCCCTTCATCGAAGTCGCCCTGCCTGGGCTCAATTTTGCTCCACTCTAAAGAAAAACGGTAAGCATTCAAGGATAATGTCTTCATTAACTGGATATCTTCTTTGTAGCGGTTCCAGTGGTCGCTGGAAATCCCGGCTTTCTGGGCATTTAAAATTCGGGGCTTGCCATGCTCATCTACGGCAGACTCGAATTTATACCAGTTGTTATTCGTACAATAGCCTTCCACCTGATGGGATGACGTGGCACTTCCCCAGAGAAAGTCCTTCTCGAAATGCCACCTATCGTTCTTGAACCTGTTTAAATTCAATCGCGGGTTGGCCTGGCGGTCGGTAAACCAGAATAATGCTCCAAAATAAACGATAGCGATTATAGGAATAATAATATAAAGCACATTCACTATTTTCTCCTGCTTTTTTTAAGTATCAATCCTTAACTCAAACCGAATTATAACACTTTTTACAGATAACTCCATGAGGAACCAGCAACAGGCACGGTTTGACACCCGCCAGCAAAAAACGGTAATCTGATATTGCCGATGGTCATAAGCAGAGAAAAACCGGGGCAGGTGCACGCCAAGACCACCCGGCAGCATAGCTTTCCGTTTACTATCTCATCCTGAAAAACCAGTCGTTTGTGATAATAATTATCTGGCGTGGAACCATAACAGGAGGTCCGGCATGAAGAAAGTAGCTGTAGTCGGCGTGGGCGAGACGAAGTTCAGCGGACCGCAGAGTAAAACGGAGGTTGAGCTTTTCGCCGAAGCCGCTACGGAAGCCATTGCGGAATCGAACCTGAAGCCAAAAGACATCAAGGCACTGTTTATGGGCAATGCGCTGGGTGACTTTGACGAGGGGCAGGGAATGGTGCAGGCCTACGCCGCGGAGAACATCGGCTGCCTGTACGTGCCCGCCAATCGCTACGAGGGCGCCTGCGCTTCGGCCAGCATGGCTATAAGAGATGCCTTTATGTGGGTGGCTTCCGGCTACTATGATATCGTCCTGGCTGGCGGCGTCGAGAGGGCTGCCACGATGGGTACTTCACTGGCGACCCGGACCTTCGCCATGTTCAGTGATGCCCGCTACGAATACCCTTCCGGTATAACCTTCCCGGCCGTTTTCGCCTTGCTGACACATCTCTACGCCGATACCTATAAAATACCGCTGCCGAAGCTGCGGGAGCAGATGGCAAAAGTAACTATACAGTCCTACCGGCACGGCAGCATCAACCCTAAAGCACAGTTCTTCGGCAAGAATGCCGATATGACCGTGGAGAAGGTGCTCGGCAGCTTCGTAGTATCAACCCCGCTCACCCTGCACGACTGCTGTCCGTTCTCCGATGGCGCTGCTGCCGTAGTGCTGGCATCGGAAAAAGTCGCCAAAAAGCTCACCGGCAAGCCCGTCTATATTACCGGCATAGGACAGGCATCCTGCGGCCCGCTCAGCAACCAGAGCGACTACCTGCCGAGAATCAGGGCACGCGAGATATCATCGCAGCAGGCTTACAAAATGGCCGGGTTAACCCCCAAAGATATCGACCTCTGCGAGCTTCACGACTGTTTCAGCATCGCCAGCCTGATTGCCGCCGAAAGCCTCGGCTTTTTTGAATATGGTAAGGCGGGCGAAGCCTGGGAAAAAGGCGAAGCGGATATCGGCGGAAAGGTAGCTATCAATCCTTCCGGCGGGCTGAAGTCCAAGGGCCATCCCATCGGGGCTACCGGCGCCGGGCAGGTGTACGAGGTAACCAGGCAACTGAGGGGAGAGGTGGAGCCGGGACGGCAGGTCGAAGGCGCCAGGACAGGCATGACGGATACCCTCGGCGGGGACGGCGGCACCCTGGTCAACATGATATTCGAAAGGGGCTGGTAGGAATTGTTTGGTAACCATTTGGTGTCATTCTGAGCGGAGCGAAGAATCCGCTTTTCATGCCGGAAGGGCGGATTCTTCAGTCGTCCCGACAAGTCGGGACTCCTTCAGAATGATATTATTGAACACTCTCTGAGCAGACTCTTTATGATGCTATCTTATGGAGGTTACCATGGAACAAAAACTCTATTTTAAAGACTACAACGAAGCTCTCAAACAAAATAAGCTTCTCGGTCTCAAGTGCCGGGTCTGCGGCGCTATAACAGTACCGCCGAAAATGGTCTGCCGGCAGTGCGCCAGCCCGGACATGGAGATAGTGGAATTGAAGGGCAGCGGCAAAATCAGGACATTCACCACGGTTTTTGTCGCGGCGGAGGGACGGGAAGGCGAAGTGCCCTATATCATTGTGATGGTAGAGCTCGACGATGGCCCCTGGATTATGGGCAATCTGGAAGGCATCGACCCGAAGCAGGCTTCTATGAAGATTATCGGTAAAAAGGTCAAGATGGGGCATAAAGTCTTCCCCGGCGATAAGTACTCCGCCGGCGAAGGTGCCCGGCCACTTTTTAGCCTGGTGAGTCGAGATTAAAATGGCGGAGCAATATTCCCGACATATAGGCTTAAAGTCTGTCACAAATTTCCGGGACATCGGTGGCTACCGGACTCGAAATGGAAATTCCGTGGCCTGGCGACGCGTCTTCCGCAGCGGTGAGTTTGCGAAGATAACCAGAAATGACTTCCAGAGGCTCACGGAAGAAATCGGACTCACATCAGTCATCGACCTGAGGAGCACCTTAGAGGTAGAACGGCAGGGTATCGGGCTGCTTGCTGAAGCTGATATCAGATACCGCAACATTGCTTTTATGACCGACGACGACGACCCCGGGGCCAACGCCAGCCGTTATGCCCACTGCACCAATATGGGCGAATTTTACCTGGAAATGGCCCGCCAAAAGGACTACGGCAAGCGCATTATTGAGGCGCTGGAGGTCATCGCCGACCCCAAAAACCACCCGATAGTTTTCCATTGCGCCGTGGGCAAGGACCGCACCGGCATGCTGGCGGCGGTCTTATTGAGCCTGCTGGGGGTGGCGGAAAAAGACATCATCGAGGATTACGCCCTCTCCGAGCCATATATGGACGAATTACTGGCAAGACTTAAAAATAATCCCCAAAAAAACGATCCCCCATTGGATATCCCGGAATATTTCTGGAAGGCTTCTCCGGAATCCATGAAGCTTTTCCTATCTACCCTCCGCAAGGAATACGGCTCAATAAGGGGTTATCTTGATACTATGGGCATGGAACCTTCCCTGGTAGGGCGCCTTGAGAGAGCACTCCTGACATGAGCTACTCCTACCTCAATTTTTATATTTTAGTTTATCAAGCTCAACAGCCAGGCGTTGGGAAATCTCCAGGGCGGCTTGCCGTGGATTTGTTTTTCCCTCCATAAGCTCATCCAGCAACTTTTCGAAGTAGTCGCCACCATCGAGATTATGAATCATGTCTTTGACCTGTCCTTCCACGGTCTCTAAGAGTTCAAGCTTCGTCCTTTCTCTTTTACGCTTTGGCATCCCGCCGCAGGTAACAAGAAACTCCCGATGACGTAATATTGCCTCGGCCAGTTCCCTGGTGCCTTTATCATTAATTGCCTCAGTCAGGATGATGGGTGGCAGCCACTCCTCTTGGCGATGCACTTTCATCGTTAACATCCATTCGAGGTCAGCTTTGAGGTGGTCGGCTCCATCTTTATCGGCTTTATTGATGGCGATAATGTCCACCATCTCAAGAATACCGGCTTTCATGGTCTGTACTTCATCACCGGAACCGGGGGCTAAGACCAGCAGAGTCGTGTCCGCCGCCCTGACGATATCTATCTCTATCTGCCCCGAGCCTACCGTCTCCACCAGGATAATATCCTTGCCCATGGCGTCCATGACATGAATGGCAGCGACGGCGGCTTTAGCCAATCCTCCCACCCAGCCCCGCGTTGCCAGGCTGCGGATAAAGACGGCGGGGTCGGCGCTGTGCCGCTGCATTCTCACCCTGTCCCCCAGTAAAGCCCCGCCGGTGAGGGCGCTGGTGGGGTCGATGGCGATGACGCCGATAGTCATGTCTTTCTGCCGGAAGTAGCCGATGAGGTTATCGGTGAGGGTGCTCTTGCCGACGCCCGGCGCGCCGGTCACCCCCACTATATACGCCTTGCCGGTATGGGGATAAAGGCTCTCCATTTCTTTGAGGGCATCCGTGGACTCGTCCTCTATGAGGCTGATAAGGCGGGCGGCAGCCTGGACATCACATTTCAATACCCTGGCAGACAGAGCTTCTGGTTTCTGGCGTGGCATACAGTTAAGAAGTATAGCAGATAGGGGACATATGTAAAAGAAAAAAATAGGGAAACAATTCGAGCGTGGGTAGCTTTGAATTGTTTTTAGAGTTATGGTAAGTAGTAAGGGGGGGGACTGACAAAAGGTATTTTTCAAACCTCACCCCCTGTCCCCCTCTCCAAACCGTAGTCAGAAGAAACCTTGAAATAGCCTGTTTGGAGAGGGGGTGAATTATTTGAGAGGGGGCTGCGCCCCCTCTCGCTGCGCACTCCCGCTTGGAGAGTAAGAAATTATTCGATTCCCACTTTCGCGGGAATGATATGAGTGAGAACAGGTTACGTGAGCAAAATCCCCCTTGTTCCCCCCTTCGGCAAGCTCACTTCGTGGTGACTCAGTGGAACCAGGGCAGGCTCTTTACGAAAGGGGGGGGAAAAGGAAGAGGGGCTGATGGTAAGCGTCTGTCTTAGTAATCATCTATTTACCAAGCATTTTTATGATGTATTTCGCCAGGCTATCGGTAATTTCGCGGTGTCTCGGGACAGGCTGGGAAATTTTAGTATGCGGGTTTTGATACCAATCGTGCCGGCGGCCATGACGGATAAAAACGCAACCCATACTCTCTATTTTCTTGATAAGCTCGGCGCGTTTCATCCGACCACTAGTTCCCCATACCTGCGGGCGTGGGGTATCTTTCCAGTGCTAAGGTCCCGGTAGATGTCCTTCAGGTTTTCTTTTAGCTCATCAAGGTTTGCGCCCTGTGTGCGGTAGTCGGGGTACTCTTCCAGCCAACCGACCCACATATCGTTTTCCTGATAATAACCGAACTTAATTGTTTCCATTTTTTTCTCCCACCAAGGACTTACGCCAAGTTAAAACAGGTAAATATATTATAGCAGATAATTTAAAGGATAAGAATAGATATCCGGGTGAACCTATCCCCCTGCCCCCCTTCCCTTAGGGATTTATGAAGGGAAGGGGGGAAAGAGAAGAGGGGCTGGCGACCCTCTTAGACGCCCCTCACTAATCATTGACATAAATCCATATAAGGGACTACAATCCAGCCAGAAGGTTACAGAATGCGAATAAAACGAATAATTGTACTTCCGCTTATAGGGATATTACTTATTCTTGTGGCTTGTACTAAGTCAGTAACAACTCCTACCTTGCCAACCCCCGTGCCAACGGAGGCACCATCTGCAAATATCAATAACCTGAAACAGCAAAACGTTGTGCAAAGTAGCTCGGATGCTGATAGAGCAGTTTGGGCACACATAAGCACATTGACACAAAATAGTCATGGCAAAATAAGTTATCAGTCAGTTCATGAAAACATTTGTACTGAATATCTCACTTCATGCAACGACAAGGATTGGTGGCACGGAGCAAAAGATTGCTGGTATTACGCTCTTGAAATCTACATAGATTCAGAATCGGGAAAATCCCTGCTTCCTCCTGATGCACTTATTAGTACTGTTGTAGCTACAGGCAGAAAAGTCGTCTATTTTGGTTGGATAATTGAACCAGATGGAACAGTCTATGCATATAATCCTTATGCAAAATGGTTTGAAGAGATGTTAAAAGATTGAAACTGTAATACCCCTCAGCATTGCCAAGATTGCCGTTCCATTGACACCCAATCCTGCGGGGGACTACAATCCTGCCAGAAGAACTTCTAACAAAGGAGGTTGATATGTGAGCTAAGTTTGTAGTTGGTGTGGGAATAGTGGCAACAATCATCGGTTTTTTTAATCTTGACCTAGCCATCAAAATACTCGTAGATGCTATTATAGTGGCTTGCTTTGTAGCTGTACTCTTTGCACTCATTAATAAACATTAAGAACCCACAGGCAACAAATAACCGAGAGACGGTTAAATCTCTCGGCTTCAAATTTTCTCCCTACGGCTTCCCGTACTTCTCTCTTATATCCTTCTTGATGAGCTTGCCCATGGGATTGCGGGGGAGGTCGTCCACAAAGACTACCGTGCGCGGCCGCTTGTAGCTGGCAAGGGTCTGCCGGCAGTGCTCCATGATTTCGTCTTCCACGGCCTTCGATTTCGCCACGCCCTTCTTGAGAATGACCACGGCGCGCGGCTCTTCGCCCCAGGTCTCGTCCGGCACGCCGATAACCGCCACATCCTCTACCTTAGGAAACTCGCGGATAGCGTTCTCCAGTTCCTCCGGTGATATGTTTTCCCCGGCACGGATAATGATATCGCTGGAACGGCCCGACAGGAAGTAGTAGCCGTCCTCGTCCACATAGCCCACGTCGCCGGTATGCACCCAGCCGTCCTTGTCGATGGTCTTCTTCGTTTTTTCCTCGTCCTTCCAGTAGCCGCTCATGACCCTCGGACCCCTGGCCAGAATTTCACCGACCTGATTCGGACCGAGCTGTTTACCTGAATCGTCAATGACCTTCATCTGCACATCGGACATGGGCTTACCGATGGATGCCAGCCGCTTGAGCTTCCTTTCCTTTTCCTCCGGCGTCCCGGTGATGGCATGGTCTTCCGGCCCGAGGGCTGTAATGGTCGAGGCCGTCTCTGTCTGCCCGAAGGCGTTGATAAAGCTGACACCCGGGAACTCATCGAGGGCTTTCCTGATGACCGGCAGCGGCATAGGGGCGGCACCGTAAGTAATAACGCGGAGGCTGCTCAAATCGTGCTTCTTAAAGTTGGGGTGGTCGAGGAGCTGCTTGAGCATGGTGGGCACCATCATGGCGCGGTTAGCTTTCTCCTTCTCCACCAGGGTCATCCATTCCTCCGGGTCGAACTGGCGCTCCATCACCAGCGTCCGCGCCCCATAGATGGCCGCCATCATCGCCTGAATACCGGCCACATGGTACAGGGGCACGGTGAGGATATTCCGTTCCTCCGACTCGGGGTCGGGCGGTGTAACGTTCTCCAGCACATAGGTGCTGAAGCTCGTGTGTGAAAGCATGACGCCCTTGGGGAAGCCGGTGGTGCCGGCGGTATACATCAAAATGGTGGTGTCTTTATCGTCAATCGGGGTCACCACCTCCTCAGCCGAGGACGACTTGATGATATCCTCGTAATATAATAAATCTTCATGTTTCTTCTCAATAGATATCAGGTTTTTCAGGGATTTAAGCTCGGGGCGGATGGACTGTATCATAGAGATATAACGCTCGCCGGCAATCAACGTGGTAGCCTCGGCGGAGTTGAGCATATAGGTGAGCTCCTTCTCCTTGGCTCGGAAGTTCAGCGGCAGGTAGATGGCTCCCGCCTTGGCCACGGCGAAATAGGTCTCCACGCATTGATTGCAGTTAACCTGCAAAAAAGACACGCGGTCGCCCTTCTGGACGCCCAGCTTCATCAGTCCGTTAGCCAGCCGGGTAACACGCTCGTTGAGCTGGCTGAAAGTGTACCTTTTATCCTCAAAGACCATGGCCAGTTTATCCGGGCAAATTGCCGAGGCTATATTAAGAAAGTCTGTAGTATTCACTCCATACCTCCAAAGCTAAAATAATGATTTGCTCGTGATATTCTAACCTAAAAATAAGGAGAAAATCAAACTTTAGATATAGTACCTAAAGGCGACTTGGAAAATGCCACGATTACTGAGAGCAAAAAAGGGTGTCATTCTCGGGCTTCAGCCTGAACGCTTCAGCCTGAAGGCTTGACCCGTCCTTCTCAGGAAGGACCAGACTACCCCTCCCTATACGGATTCTTCGCCCCGATTATATCGGGACTCAGAATGACAGGGTGGGAGTACTGGACTACCGCCGGAGTTTACCCCGATTTCATCGGGGCGGGAATGACAATTGTGAGAAGGTGGGAATGACAGAAAAAATTATAGGTTGACTTTTTCTTTTACCTTATGTATAATCGCCGTCATCGTTTCACCGGCCTTAGCATGGATGAGGACAGCCGCCCGGTGGTCCATAGGGGTATCGCTGAGGTTTATGATGACAAGTTTAGCGCCGGATTGGACGGCATAAGTAGGCATGTAGGCGGCGGGATAGACCACCAGCGTCGAGCCGATGACGATAAAAAGGTCGGAAGCCATGGCGCGGCGGCTGGCCTCCTCAAGAACCTTGGCTGGCAGCTGCTCCCCGAACATGACGATATCCGGCTTTAACATACCGCGGCACGCCTGACAATCCGGGATTTCTTCGCCCGACTCCAGCCTTGACTTAATCTCGGCCAAGGCATAACGCCGGCCGCAGTTCAGACATATCGCCCACTGCATATTGCCGTGAAGCTCAAAAATTTTGTCACCGGGGACACCCGCCTTCTCATGCAGGTTATCGATGTTCTGGGTAATGACGCAGTCCAGCCTCCCGAGTCGGTGCAATTCAGCAATGGCGTTATGGGCGGCGTTCGGCAATGCCTTATCGGTAAGTAATCCCTCCCGTAAAATATGCCACTGCTTCCGCCTCGTTTCGGGACGGCTGAGGAATTTATCGATGGTAAAATCGTCCGGGTCAAAGCGGTCCCAGATACCGCCCGGGCTGCGGAAATCCGGGATGCCGGACTCAGTGCTGATGCCGGCGCCGGTAAAAACCACGAGCTTACAACTTTTAATGATAAGGTCGGCTACCTTTTCCGCCAGAGTATCCAGGTCCGGGTTATTCATTTCCATCTCTTCTACCGACTTAAAGCCAGCAGGCGGCGGCCCAGTCCGGCCTCCAGCTCCAGTCCCTCCGCCAGAGTAAGGTCCAGCCCCCGCATGACGGCCTGCTTTACATAGCGTACCGCTAGCGGATGATGCGACTTTATTTTCTTAGCTAATTTTTCGGCTTCGGGGAGAAGGTCGGCGCGGGGCACCACGCGGTTGACCAGCTTCAGTCGCCGCGCTTCTTCTGCTGTAATCCACCTCCCGCTCATGAGTATATCCAGAGCAGCGGCCCGGCCTATGGTGCGGGGCAAAGTCTGGCTGCCGCCGGCCGCCGGTATGATGCCCAGTCCCGGCTCCGGGAGACCGAAGCGGGCGTCCTCCGAAGCCAGCCGGATATCGCAGTAGAGGGCCATCTCCAGGCCCGAGCCCAGCACGTAGCCGTGCATGGCGGCAATCACCGGTTTTTCTATACCCAGGAAACGCCCCCACACATCTCTTTCGAAGCGCGCCTGTCGGGCGATTATCGGCGAGGGCGCGGTAAGAAACTCGGTAAGGTCAGCGCCGGCGCAGAAAGCCTTTTCTCCGGCGCCATGCAGGATGACAACTTCGACTTCGGGGTCGTCTTTTATTGCGCCGAGCACCTCGTAAAGCTCATCACGCATTTTAATGTTATAAGCGTTCAAAGCATGGGGACGGTTAAGTATAATGTAAGCAATGCCGTCCTGTTTTTCGTAGATAATAGTTTCAAAATCTGACATTGTTATTTGTTAATATTATCCCATATACTTACCAAGATATTTTCCTATGACTAAAGCCACGGCAGCAACAACGCAGAATGATGCCAGTACCTCGTGGCTGTGTATCTCCTGGAAATGAAACCAGGTATCACAGGTGGAAGTGAGTTGCTGATGAACCAGCACCAGCATAGCCGAGCAAAGCGACAACACCGCCAGAATTTCAGGCACATATTTCTTCATATTCTCTCCTCCGAAGCGCCATCGGAATGGCCCGAACGGATTTCTACCACATAATTTCTATAAGCCCCTATTTCGCTTTAAAGCGGGGAGGTTTTTTCTCACGAAAGGCGGTGATGCCCTCCGTCCTGTCGGAGGTGGTATGCAGCAGGAAATATAGGTCGGCCTCCAGACGCAGCCCCTGTTCGAGCGTCATGTCCAGCCCTTTATTTATAGCCTCCTTGAGATACCTTAAAGCGATGGGGCCCTTGGCGGCAATGGTCTCCGCCAGCTTTTCCACCTCTCCTGCCAGCGCCCCGGGCGGTACGACTTTACTCACCAGGCCTATTTCCAGAGCCTTATCGGCGGATATCGTTTCTGCGGTCAGCAGCAATTCCAGGGCTTTACCGCGACCGATAATGCGGGGCAAACGCTGCGTGCCGCCGTCCATCGGGATACGCCCCCGGGCCACCTGCGGCAGGCCGAAGCGCGCCTTATCCGTAGCAATTCTGATATCACAGCTTAAAGCTATCTCCAGCCCCAATCCCAGCGCATCGCCGTTAATGGCGGCGATAACCGGGCGGTCGATGCCGGCCACAGCGGCGGCAGGATGGTATGACCCCGTCTCCATCTCTACCTCACTACCACTGCAGAAAGTATCGCCAGCCCCGGTCAGAGTCACCACATAAATATCGTCTTCCTGGTTCTTAAGCTGGCAGACCTCCTCCAGTTCCTGAGCAAGCTGCTGATTGATGGCGTTACCGGCGGCCGGGCGATTCAAGGTCACCCGGGCGATGTGAGCTTTCTTAGAATAAATAATAGCGCTGTACGGCATGTTAATTCTCCGGTCGGGGACACAGTCAAAGTTAATCTTAAACCGACTTTTATGCCAGCGTCAAGCTACAAGCGGCAGATAAGCCATTCTTCAAACGAATGTGGCTTTAACATCATGATTATGAGGGCGTTTACTAACACTCTGTCATTGCGAGTCCCCCGACTTGTCGTGGGCGAAGCAATCTCAGTTTATGTCTTAAGTCTGAGTTAGGGATTGCTTCGCTACGCTGGCAATGACAAATAAAGTTATTTGCCATATCGTTGCTAAACGCTCTTTGATTATTATACATGATTATTATAATTTTTATATTGTATAATAAATAGAACATCGATAATATTCCCGCAGAAAAAGGAGCGTTAAATGGCTGGAGGGTACATCGGCAAGCTCTTGTTCGTAGACCTTTCTACGGGTGAGATAAAAGAAGAAACACCTGAAGAGCGCCTTTATCGAGATTTCATCGGGGGTTATGGCATCGGGGCCAGGACTCTTTACAGTCGCCAGAAAGGCGGTTTAGACCCGCTGGGACCGGAGAATACGCTCGGCATAGTTACCGGCCCGCTCACCGGCACGCCGGCTCCTTTCGGCTGCCGGTACGTAGTGGTAGGCAAATCGCCGCTTACCGGCGGCTGGGGAGATGCCAACTGCGGCGCGGATTTCGGTCCTAACCTTAAGTTTGCCGGCTATGATGCCGTCTTTTTTAACGGCATTTCCGAAAAACCGGCATACCTTTTTATCGATAACGGTAAAGCCGAACTGAGAGAGGCGACGCATCTCTGGGGAAAGACTACCTTTGAAACCGAGGACATTTTAAAGGCCGAACACGGCAGAACAGCCAAAGTCGTCAGCATCGGTCTGGCCGGGGAAAAGCTTTCCCTCATTTCCTGTATTATCACCCATAAAGGCTCGGCGGCCGGGCGCTCGGGGCTGGGAGCGGTAATGGGCTCTAAAAAGCTCAAGGCGGTGGTCGTCCGGGGAGACGGGAAGGTCCCCATAGCCGATACCGGGGCAACCGACAGGTTGAGAAAAGAGTATCTGGCCGGGTTAAAAAATCCTATCCTCAATATGCTGCACCAGTTTGGCACCTGTATCCATACCGATAGCTCGGCGCACAGCGGCGACACGCCGGTGAAAAATTGGGGCGGTATCGGCGTTATTGAACTGCCTGACGTCTCCGGCCTTAGCAAGGAGTTATTAAATGCCAACGTAACAAACAGAACCGGCTGCTGGCGCTGCCCCATCGCCTGCCGCGGCGGACTGAAAGAGGGACCGGGCGAGTATAAGTACCCGGCCGGTACCAAACGACCGGAATACGAAACGGCGGCCGCCTTCGGAGCCATGTGCCTCAATACCAATGCCGAGGCAATAGTCATGGCCAACCATATCTGTAACGTCTATGGAATGGATACTATCTCCACCGGCACCGTCATCGCCTTTGCCATGGAATGCTATGAGCACGGCCTCATTACCAGAGAGGATACCGACGGGATTGAGCTCACCTGGGGCAATCATCGTGCTATGATTGCCATGACCGAGAAGCTGGCCAGGCGCGAGGGCTTCGGTGACGTGCCCGCCGACGGAGTAAAAATAGCGGCGGAGAGAATCGGAAAGGGGGCCGAGGGTTTTGCGGTACATATCGGCGGGCAGGAACTAGGGCTGCACGACCCGAAATTCGATTTCCCTGCCTTCGCCGGTACACCCACCTCTGCCAAGTATCAGATGGATGCCGCCCCCGGCCGCCACACCGGAGGCTTTGGACCTACCCACTTCGGATGGTTGGTAATAAATTCCGCCGGACTTTGCCTGCATCTTAATACCGTACTTAACGGTATTAAATTTGCCACGGAGTTCATGAGCGCCGTAACAGGTTGGGACCGTTCTACGGATGATTTGCTCAAGTGCGGCGAGAGGATTGGCACCATGAGGCATGTCTTCACCCTGCGTGAAGGCGATAATCCCCTGAACCGCAAAGTACACGGACGGATAACCGGCCGTCCGCCGCAGAAAGATGGCCCACTGGCCGGCGTGACGGCCGACCTCGAAGCTCAAGTATATTGGAACCTCGGCGCGCTGGACTGGGACCGGATAACCACCAAGCCGAGCCGGCAGAAGCTACTGGAACTGGGACTGGATGATATCGCTGAAGAGCTCTGGCCACCACAGCCAACTCCCGTATTCGGGCCCAGATAATACAATTCAAGAGTTGATGACCCTAAAGCACAGAAGCATCGGCCTGCCGACCTAACAAAATGAGGCTAAATATTTTCTAATATCTCGGTCATCCTTCGGCACATTTTTGCCGTCAGGTCCACCAGTAATTTCTGCTCGGCAATATCCAGGCAATCCATCACCTGTTTAGCCCGGATGTCTCCCTTATTAAGATTGTTGCTCACGTACTCCAGACCGGCCGATGTTATTTTGATATGAGTAACCCTGCGGTCCTTACTCGAAAAATCCCGGACTATAAAGCCTTCCTTCTCAAGGTTATCGATAATTTTCGTTATGCTGTGCTTGGAACGGAACATCAACTCTGCCATTTTTGTCGGGGTTAAACTGCCGCCAGAGTGTACCAGGTCGAACATGGCTATCGCATGCAAAGGGCTTAAATCGTCCTTTTTCATGGTAATTTCACAATACCTTGTAATCGTATCAGCAAAATTCATACACACCCAGAAATCTACCTCTTTTATCTGATTCGCCACTTTCCGAATTGCATCAGAGAGCGGCTGCCTAACATTACTCTTCTTGTTTCTCGCAGGCATATCTTCCTTGACCTTTCTATAAGAATTCACCGTCAGAAACAGATTGATTTTACCATAATGTCAAATAGTATACTATCGGATAGTATTCTCTAACCTCACCCCCTGTATCCCCCTCTCCTTAAAAGGCGAGGGGGAAGAAATTTTTAGAGAGGGGTTTTACCCCTCTCTAACTGCACTCCCCTTTTCATTCTTAAAGAGCTCTCCGGTTTTTCATTTTTGTGCCATCAATTTCTCAATAATACCCAGCTGTTTGAAGAGACTGAAAGTATCGGCCACATCCCAGTGCTCGGCAATTTTGCCCTCCCGGACACGAAAGATATCCACGACATCAAAGTTCAGTTTATTGCCCGTTGCTGGCTTGCCGAGCCACGCACCGCCCGTATGTGTCCCCGTCGTAGTGCTGTATGCCATGACCAGGTCACCCTCGGCAACCATCTTCTTTAGTGTGTATTTAAAATCCGGTATAGCCCGGAAAGTCTCTTTAAAGAACTTGATAAACCCGGCCTTACCCGGCGGCACGTCGGCGTTATGCTGGATATAGTCGTCCCGCATGCACCCATCCAGCCCGCTCAAGTCATGCCGGATGAACACCGCGTTATAGAATGATTGCACGATTTCCTTATTTTTCTGTGAAATATCGGCCATTTTTACCTCCGTAGATTTTTATCAATATTTTTCAAAATAGCTATTGTGAAGTCATTCCCCCGTCCACCGGCATGACATGGCCGGTGATAAAAGATGCTGCGTCCGAGCACAGCCACATGACAGCCTCAGCCATGTCCTCCGGCCTGGCCACCCTTTTCATGGGAATCATGTTCATCATCTGGTTTCGTACTTCGGGCTGGGAGCCAGTCAGATATTCGAATAATAGCGTCCTTTCGGTGGGGCCCGGCAATATCGTATTCACCCGGATGCCGGAGGTGGCACCCTCCAGGGCGGCGGTCTTGGTCAGCCCCAGCAGACCGCTTTTACTGGAATTATAAGCGCAAAATCCCTGCACGGGTTTAAGTGCCCCAACCGAAGATGTGTTGACGATGACCCCGTATTTCTGCTTGAGCATTTGCCTTATCTCGTACTTCATGCAGAGAAAGGCGCCTTTCAGGTTGATATCTATGGTGCGGTCCCAGACCTCTTCCGGGCAATCGACAATATTAACGACGGGCACGCGCTTGCCGTCAGGACCGATACCGGCATTGTTAAAAGCATAATCCAGACGCCCGTAGAGTTTGACACATTTATCAACCATCGCTTCAACCTCTACCGCCCTGGAGACATCGCATTTGATAAAGGTTGCTTCGCCGCCGGCGTCTTTTATGAGTTTGACCGTCTCTTCGCCGCCTTTAATATTTTTATCGGTGGAAACAATTACTTTGGCTCCCTCACGGGCAAAAATCTGGGCGGTTACCTTCCCGATTCCCGAAGCGCCTCCCGTAACCAGAGCTACTCTCCCCTCAAACTTTTTTGTCATCTGTTTTCTCCTTCTTCTCTTAGTTAGTTTACTTAATATACAATATAAATATATAATTATTCTAACTCAAGACGAAAATATTAATAATAGTATATAATATCACGAAAGGGAGTGAAAAAGTCCCCCGGATTTTGATATTAACAGAAAATCCAAAAGAAAAGAACCTTTTTCCGTTGTGCCACAGGTTGGAAAACTGCACGCCTCAAAGCTGAAATGATATTATAGGAGGGTGAAAAAAAACAGTAAATTGTCATTCTGAGCGTAGCGAAGAATCCGTTTTTCACATTATGGGAAACGGATTCTTCAGTCGTCGAGATTGCATCGGGACTCTTTCAGAATGACATTTTCAGACAGCATCATAGGATATGTTTTAAGGAGGTTAAGGGTGTTACTCGAAAATAGGGTAGCTATCGTTACCGGAGGCGCCAAGGGAATGGGCAGGGCGATGTCCCTCCTGTTTGCCCGAGAAGGGTGCGACGTCGTCGTTAATGCTTTGCATATCGAAGGCGCCAGAAAAGTAGCGGACGAGGTCAAGGCTCTGGGGCGCAAGTCCCTGGCCATCAAAGCCGATATCTCCAACAGCGCCGAAGTGAACGATATGGTAGCCCAGACTATAAAAAAATTCGGGAAAATAGATATCCTGGTCAATAATGCGGGAGGCGCCGGGGGTGGAAATATCGACACGGCCACCGAGGAGGACTGGGACAGGGTTTTAGCCGTGAACCTCAAAGGCCATTTTCTGGTTTCCAGGGCAGTTGTACCCCACATGAAAGAAAAAAAGTACGGCAAGATTATCTTCCTTTCGTCCATGGGCGCTGTGCATCCGTCCGTTTCGGTGCTTTCGTACCATGCCGCCAAAGCGGGCGTTATAGGGTTAACAACAAACCTAGCCTTCGAGCTGTCCCCCTTCAACATCTACGTGAACTGTATTGTTCCCGGTCCCATCGAGACACCGTTCTGGGATGCCCTGATGCCCCCAGGGCCGGATAGAGACAAATTTTTATCAGCGCTGGCCAAGAAAGAAGTACCCCTGGGGAGAATGGGCACGGCGGAGGATATCGCCGGCCCCGCTTTATTCCTGGCGTCATGGCTTTCGGACTATGTTACCGGTCAAATCCTTTATGTCGCCGGCGGGCAGCCCGGTTTATCAACCGAAGCAACCTTCTTATCCGCATCCGATAGGAAAGGCAGCCTGCGCCAGCCCCGGCTTTAATCGGGAGTGATTTCAGCACGGATAGTCTGCTGCGTACCATGCCTTTTCAATGACTACCGATAGCAACGGAGGAAATGATGAAGAAACTCAGAATTAGTAACAAGCGAATCGATGATGATTTGCTGATGAAAAAGAGGCGGGCGGAACTGGACAAGTGGCCGACCGGCAAGGAAGTGGATTTCGATGAGGCGGTTGCCTACCAGAAGAGCCTGCCCGATAGCAAAATCTGGTGGAAGGTGATGACGAAGATGCGCGAGGAAGGCAGAATGAGCGTCTTTCCCCGGGCCGGAACACCAATTCTTAAAAACATGATTTCGCTTTGCCAGGGCCTGAGAGACTCAGGTGTAGTCCTCATCCCGGTAACCACGGACAGTTACACTCGACTCGGCCAGTACGAGAAAATCGAGGGGATTCTTAAAGAGTGTTACCGGACCGGTAAGCCGCTACTCAACGGGTATCCCATTATTAACCATGGAGTAAAGAAGACCCGGAAGCTTATTGAAAGCATCGATGCTGCTTTCAGCCCCCGGGGAGGCGGCGGCGAAATCGCCATTGCTTCCGGCATGACGACATGGGGAGGAGGCATCGGATTTTTGGGTTTTGGCAGCTACTCAAAAAACATGACGATAAGAGAGCTCGTCGAAAGAAGCCAGAACGGCATGAGGCTGGTGGGATGGTACGCAGACCGGGGCGTGATATTATGCACAGACCTCCACGGGTGGCTACCCAGCGCTCCTTTTCCGTTGAGTGTTAATATCGTTTGTCTGATTATCGAGGCCGTTACGGCGGCGGAGCAGGGACAAAAGGCCCTCTATCCACTGGTGGCCTGTATGGGAAATATGGCGCAGGATATGGCCTGGATAAGGCTGGCTCCGAGATTAATCAGGGAATACCTGGATAAGTTCGGATATAAAGACACCATGATTACCGGTACATGTCCCGCGCAGACTCCCCTCTTCCCTGTGGCCATGGACCTGGGAGGGGCCTTTGCCTATCTCACCTATGTGTCGATGGTGGGGGCGCTATCTAAGAGTAACGCTGTAGACTTGAGAAGTATTGACGAAGGGGCCGGTGTTCCTACTAAAGAGGCCAATACGATGAGCTACCGGGCGGCCAAATGGATTTTCGATGTGGTGAGAGAACAGAAAATTGAGTTCGATATTAAAGAATCGGAGACGGAAGAGAGGGTGACCGAAATCGAGGTAAGAGCGATACTCGATAAAATACTGGAGCTCGGCGATGGTGATATCGTCGACGGTACGATAAAGGCGGTCGAATCTGGAGTGCTCGATTCGCCGTGGAGTCCCAATGTGAACGTCAAGGATAAAGTGCTGGGGGTAAGGGATGCTAAAGGAGCCTGCCGTTACCTTGAGTTCGGAAACCTTCCCATACCGAACGAGATAAAAGAGTTCCATCGCCAGAAAATAGCGGAGAGGGAAAAACTGGAGGGGAAAAAGGCGGACTACCATACCGCCGTCCGGGACTTATGGAGCCTGAGTAAAGGTAAAATTGTCGGTATACCTCCTTATAACCAGTAGTCTTGAGGTTGTTTAAACAATGATTTGGTGTCATTCTGACCCCGATGCAATCGAGGGAAGAATCCGTAACCATTCTCCTGAAGAACGGATTCTTCAGTCGTCCCGACAAGTCGGGACTCTTTCAGAATGACATTATTAACCAATCTCGTAGTCTTCTCAGTCGACAAGGTACAATAAGCTCAGAAGGAGAAGCGATGAAAAGAGCACCAACGGTAATAACGGGAACGGTGGGGATGGATGCGCATGTCATCGGCACCAAGGTTTTATCCCGCGCGCTCAGGGATGCCGGCTTCAAAGTCGTGGAACTGGGCATGCAGGTAACGCCGGAGGAGTTCATCAGTGTCGCCCAGGAAACCAGGGCGGACGCCATCCTGATGAGTTCGCTCTACGGCATGGCCGAGCTGGACCTAAAAGGATTTAATGAAAAACGCATGGAAGCCGGGCTGGGAGACGTCATCCTTTATATCGGTGGTAACCTTGTCATCGGCAGGACCGACCATAAAGAGGTCGAGAAGAAATTCAAAGCGCTGGGATTTGACAGGGTTTACCCGCCCGAGACGGACACGGACGCGGGTATCAAAGACCTGAAGAAGGACTTAAAGGCAAAAGGTAAGATGTAATTTGAGGTGTCATTGCGAGGAGCCGAAGGCGACGTGGCAATCCCTAAGCAAGATTTAAAACGATGAATGAGATTGCTTCGCCCTCGGGCTGAACTCGGGCTGAAGCCTTCCGCCAGAGGCGTAATGGACTCGCAATGACAGCGGTGGGTTTATTAACAGTATGTAAAAAGAATAAAAATATGGACGATATCAGACTGCTGATTGATTTCGGGAGCACATTTACTAAAGTTGTGGCCGTCGACCTCAATAGAATCGAGGTCATGGCGACAGCCCGCGTGCCCTCCACGGTAGAGACCGATATTACTTTAGGGCTGGAGGAAGCCCTCAAAGAAATTTCCGGGCAAGCGCATATCAGCAACCTGGAGAAGCGGGAAGCTTTAGCCTGCTCCAGCGCCGCCGGCGGCCTGCGCATGGTATGCTCCGGCTTCGTGCCGGAACTCACCAGCAAAGCCGCCAATCTCGCCGCTTTAGGGGCCGGCGCCAAGGTAATAAGCTGCTATTCTTATAAGCTTACCCAGCAGGAAGTCAAAGAGATAGAGGCTATCGCCCCTGATATACTTTTGCTTTCCGGAGGTACGGACGGGGGAGACGAGCAGGTCATCATACATAATGCCAGGTTGCTCTCACAGACTACGAATGCCATAACCAATATCGTCGTAGCCGGCAATAAGACAACCCACGATGAACTCAGGGCTATCTTCAATGATAATAGCAAAAACGTTATATACACTAAGAATGTCATGCCGGAGATAGGCGTGCTGGACGTAGCTCCCTGTAACAAGGAAATACGCGAACTTTTCATGAAGAGAATCATCGAGGCCAAAGGCATAGCGAAAGCCAAGGCCATTATTAAAGACGTCATCATGCCAACGCCATCGGCGGTGCTGGAAGCGGCCAAGCTGATTGCCGTCGGCCGGGGTGACGACACCGGATTCGGCGAGGTTATCGTCATCGACCCGGGTGGGGCAACGACAGACGTCCACTCGATTGCCAAGGGCAACCCCAGCCGGCCGGATATTATCATGGTCGGTCTGCCCGAACCGTACGAGAAAAGAACCGTGGAAGGAGACCTAGGACTCAAGTATAATATCGACAGGCTGATGGAACTGGTCAAAGATAGAGAAACGCCGCCCCACTTTAATACCATCGTGAAGGGGTTTCGTGAGGGAAAAATCCCGGAGACCCGGGAGGAGTTTGCCTGCCACCAGCTGCTGTCCTGCCTGATGGTGGAGGTCGCCATGGACCGTCACGCCGGAAAGATAGAGGTGGTCTATGGCCCAACTGGAGAAAGACTGATACAACACGGCAAGGATTTGACCGGTGTTAAAAGCATCATCGGCACGGGGGGCCCTATCATATTTTCACAAAACCCGCGCCAGGTTCTTGAAGGCGTCCTGTACCAGGAAACAAACCCTTTTATCCTCAAACCCAAAAATCCTGAATTTTATTTAGACGAACAATACATCCTTTATGCGGTGGGACTGCTCAGCCAGGTGGAGCCGAAGAAGGCTCTTCTACTTGCTAAAAAGTATCTTAAACAAATATAGTATCTAGTAAACAGTTATCAGTTTTAAGTTATTAGTATTTAATGTTTAGCAATGATTTGGGGTCATTCCAGCCTTCCTATCATTGTCATTCCAGCGAAAGCTGGAATCCAGTGGTGGTGGAAAGGGATTCTGGATCCCGACTTTCGTCGGGATGATATTAATAAATTATCCTCTATTATCGGTTAAAAAATATTGAAGTTAAGTTTAATTTAAAGGAAGAATATGCTGAGCCATTGCCGGGCGCTGGACTTAACCGACGATAAAGGTTTCCTCTGCGGGAAAATACTGGCCGACCTGGGTGCCGATGTCATCAAGGTGGAGAGTCCGGGGGGCGACCCTTCGCGCCGGATAGGAGGTTTCTGGGGTGATGTCCCCGACCCGGAGAAAAGCCTTTATTGGTTCGCCTACAACTCGAATAAACGAGGTATCACACTTAATATTGAATCGGCTGAAGGCCGCGATATACTTAAAAAGCTGGTCAAGACCGCCGATTTCGTTATCGAGTCCTTTCCGCCAGGCTACTTGGATAAATTAGGCATAGACTATACTGACCTCAGCGGCATCAATAAAGGCATAATCTTGGCTTCCATCACGCCCTTCGGTCAGGAAGGCCCCTACCGTGACTATAAAGACTCGGATATCGTCGTCATGGGCATGAGCGGGACCCTGTACCAGACCGGTGAGTTCGATGGGCCGCCCGTACACATAAGCATGCCGCAGGCCTGCCTGCATGCCGGGGCGGACGCTGCCGTAGGCTGCATGGTCGCTTACTACCATCGGGAGGCAACCGGAGAAGGACAGCACGTCGATATCTCCATGCAGCAGAGCGCCGCCTGGTTCCAGGCCAACGCCATGCCCACCTGGGAACTCAACAAGGGCATCTTGAGGCGTGCCGGCGCTTTCCGGGCCGGCATGAGTAAAGATGTCGGCCAGCGGCAAGTATGGCCTTGTAAGGACGGCTACCTGTTCTTCAACGTCATCGGCGGCCGGACCGGCGCTAAATCGCTAAGCGCGCTGGTGGCCTGGATGGACAATGAAGGGCTGGCCACCGATTATCAGCGCAACATGGACTGGGACAACTTTGACATGTTTACCGTTACCAGAGAAGAGATGCAGCAGGTATTACAGCCGGTTGGTGAGTTCTTCCTGAGGCATACGAGTCAGGAGCTCCTGAAAGGGGCCGTGAGTAAAGGGGTATCGCTCGGGCCACTATCCAGCATGCACGATTTATTGAACGACGAGTGCCTCGAGGAGCGCCATTTCTGGAAGGAGATAGAACACCCCGAGCTGGGTGCGAGCCTTACCTATCCGCGGGAGTTCGTCCGGTCATCGGAGACAGACTGCTCGATGCGGTTCCGGGCGCCCTTAATCGGCGAGCATAACGACGAGGTCTTTAGTAAGATAGGAATTTCGGGAAAAGAATTGGAATCATTGAAACAGACAGGAGTAATTTAGTGTTCAATCATGTATATAAACATTTAATATCTCCTCTCCCTTGACGGGAGAGGTAAGGGTGAGGGTGAAAAATCCGCCTTAATCAAGATACCCCCTCACCTTAGTCCTCTCCCGCGGTGGGGAGAGGAAATGTGTATTTTGATATTGTAATATTTTTAATAATTATTCTTAAGAAGTATAAGGGGAGTCATTATTTTGGAGATAAATAAGCGGGAAGGCGTATTCAGCGGCCTCAAGATACTGTCTTACTCCTGGGCGGTGGTCGGCCCGCTGACCATGAAATTCTTCGCCGACCACGGAGCGACGGTCATCCGGATAGAAACGCGCCAGCGTCCCTGCACCATGAGGTCCTCGGCACCTTACAAGGACAATAAGCCCAACTATAACCGCGGCGGCTATTTCACCTACTACAATGCCAATATCCTGAGCTTTGCTCTCGATATGAATCACCCCAAAGCCGGCGAGGTAGCCAGGAGGCTGGTAGCCTGGTGTGACGTTTTCATGGAAAACTATACGCCGGGCAACATGGAGAAATGGGGGCTGTCCTACGAGGAACTGAAGAAGATAAAGCCGGACATCATCATGCTGCGGCAGAGCGGGTACGGTTCCTGGGGGCCTTATAAGAACCTGCCAGCCTTCGGCATGGTGCTGGTGCCCATCGCGGGCCTGCCCAATTTCATCGGCTGGCCGGGCAAAGAGCCGCTGCCGGTGGGCGTGTCCGCCTATACGGACTGTATCAGTCCGCGTTTCGCCTCGGCCGCTTTAATTGCCGCCCTGGATTATCGAAACAAGACCGGCAAGGGGCAGATGCTGGATTTATCGGAGTTTGAAGCGGCCATCTATTACATCATGCCGGCTATTCTCGACTACGCTTCCAATAAACGGGAACCCGAGAGAATCGGCAACGCCTCCCCTTACGCCGCCCCTCACGGGGTGTACCCCTGTAAAGGCGATGACCGCTGGTGCACCATCGCCGTCTCCACCGACGAGGAATGGATGAACCTGTGCCGGGAAATCGGCAGGCCGGAACTGGCGGAAGACCCCCGATTCAACACTCTGGCCAACCGGAAGAAGAACGAGGATGAGCTTAACAAATTGCTCGGTGACTGGACTGTCAACTATACCGCCGAGGAAATTATGGCCCGTCTGCAGGCTGCCGGAATTCCGGCTGGCGTTGTCATGAATACGGCCGATGCGTATAACGACCCTCAACTGAGAAAACGCAATATCTACTGGCCCATGAATCATAGCGAGATGGGAAATTTCACCCATCTGGGGCAGAGCTTTCAATTATCCAAGACACCGGCTAAAGCGTATTCGCCGAGTCCCCTTCTCGGTGAACACACGGAGCAAATCTGCACCGAGATATTAGGCATGTCCGATGAAGAGTTTGTCAGCCTTATGCAGGAAGGAGTTTTCGAGTAGAGAAGCAATAGTATCATCCTGACCCCGATGCAATCGGGGGAAGAATCCGTATCCTTCCGATGAGAGACGGATTCTTCGGTCGCTTCGCTTCCTCAGAATGACATGGTTAACAACCTTTAGTTAGTAAAATTCAGGAGGTAAGAGATGCTACAGTTTGAAAAAGCAGGGGATTTCGAAGACGTCATTTACGAGAGGAGCGGCTATGTCGCTCGTATTACGCTGAACAGTCCCGATACCATGAATACGGGCGTAAAAGACGTCGGCAAGGCAATGGCACTGGTGGAAGAAGCTGATGATATCAAAGTCCTCATTATCAAGGGTGCGGGCCGCGCTTTAGCAGCCGGTGCCCCCCTTAACGAGGTCGGCTTCGTCTACGGCTGGAAGGAGCCTAAATCCGGTGAAAAGGCGCCGCGAACCCAGATACGGAACAGGCTGAAGTTCGACCGAAAAGTATTTTATGAAGGGGCTTTAAAAATGCTATTTTTCCCGAAAATCACCATCGTCCAGGCGCACGGCTACCTGCTGGGAGCTTCCATGGACATGTACCTCGGGTGCGATTTTATTATCGGTGCCGAGGACTGCAAGTTCGGCGAGATTGAGGTGAGACTGGGCATACCCAACGTAACCATCACGCCGCTCATGATACTGCGCTGCGGGTTTACGCATGCTATGGACCTGTGTCTGACCGGCCGCATGATTGACGGCAAGGAAGCCGCGCGCATCGGCCTTATCAACCGTGCCGTTCCCGCCGACCAGCTCGAAGATGAGGTCAATCGGTATGCCGAAGGGTTCTCCAAGTTCCCGCGCGACGGTATCGCCATGGGCAAGGCTTCGAAGCAGGCCGTCTGTGATATCATGGGGATTACCGCCGGCATGACCAACTCCTGGATGATGCATACCATGCAGACCAATATCCATTTTGAGGAAGATGAGTTCAGCTTCTTCAAGGCGAGAAGGGACATGGGCGTTAGAGAAGCTATTCACGCGCGAAACAAGTTCTATGAACTCCTCGACAAATAACGCGCCAAAGCATTTGAGCGGGAGAGAACCTTATGGACGCTGCTTATTCACTGGCCAAGAATCTGATTAATATAAAATTTAAGGACATCCCCCAGGATGTAACGGAGCTTACGAAAAAGCATATCCTGGATATCCTGGGGGTGGCGCTGGGCGGCTCTGCCAAGCCCGGGGTAAAAGAACTGGCGGAACTGGTCACCGAGTGGGGTGGGAAGGAAGAAAGCACCCTGCTATGTTACGAGCGGAAAGTGCCCGCGCCCAATGCCGCCCAGGTAAACGCTACCATGGGCCACGCCCTGGACTACGACGATACCGGTGATGGCCCCACGCATCCCTCGGTGGTGATTGTGCCGACCTGCCTGGCGATGGCCGAACGTAGAGGTAAAATGAGCGGCAAGAAGTTTATCACGGCGGTTGCCCTGGGGATGGACATGATGTGCCGTTTGGGACAGTCCTTCCGGTCGGGCGTGAAAACCTCGCCGGTCGGCGGTCACCCCGGGGCCGGCTGGCACCTTACCCCCTTGTACGGTTTTCTGGCGGCCGCCGGCGTCGCCGGAAGAATTCTCGGGCTCGATGAAGAGAAACTCGTCAACGCCCTGGGCATCGCCTACCATCAGTGCAGCGGCAATGGTCAATGCGTGAATGAGGGCGCCCTGACCAAAAGGATGGGCCCGGGGTTCGCGGCGAGGGGAGGCATCGTCGCGGCGCTCATGGCGGAGAAGGGCATTACCGGAGCTAAAGAATGCCTTGAGGGAGAGCTGGGGCTTTTTAACCTGTACCATAAGGGAGAGTACGACCCAATACCGCTGACAAAAGACCTGGGTAAGCGTTTTGCCGGCCTCAGCGTCACTATGAAACCGTATCCCTGCTGCAAGGGAACTCACAGCTATGTTGACGTGGCGCTGGCACTGGTCAACAAGCATAATATCAAAGCGAAGGACGTGCAGGAAATCACGATATTCA
>CAYQZZ010000008.1:0-50926 GCA_964422155.1 uncultured Dehalococcoidaceae bacterium
TGCCCACGATATTAAGTTTTTCCAGTTTAGTCACCCCTTTTGGCTATCTGGCTAGAGGGCAAATCTGCCAGCTTCACCTAGTAGTCAGCTTCCGTTAAGCTGCGAGACGCTAGCCTTAACGGTGCTGCCACTATAGTATTTGGGCAAAGGGGCTAAAACCTTTCACTCTGAAACAGATTATTTTGCTCTCGCTTACGCCATCGGCAAAGGTAAATCATTTCAGCATTAGTAAGGGCTGTCCCATCCCGTATCTTTTCGCCGATGAGTATCAGCCGTTCTGGACTGGTCAATAGGAAGGTCTTATAGTCCAGCCAAGCGTCTAAGTCTAACGTCTTGTTATCTGCTATCAGGTTGCCAAGCTCGGTCAAATTGCCTTCACTGTCTGCTATAGGCTTATTAAGGCTCTCTATCTTGACCAGCTTCGGACATTTTCCGTATAGCCAGTCTCTCTTACACTTCTGCCGTTGCTTATTGCTACACTGCCCGCAATCTAAGCCGTTAATGTGTCTGTAGTGGTCTCTCCAGTATTGAGCTTTGGTAAAGCTGGCAATCCGATACATCCAGCTAGGGTTATCAGGTTTATGTCCGTTGTTTCTGCCGGCATCGGCAAGGTTGACTATTATCGTATGGAGTAAGTCCTCTCGGTCTGGCACACTGTTGGCAAACGGCAATGCTACCTTATAATAGGTTAGCCATTCGCCTTCCAGATGGTCATAGCCGTTGCCGTTACAATTAGCTTGTCTTTTCCTGCCGTTAGACCTAGACTTGATGTGGCGGGGCTTTGACGTGGCGGTTATACAGCTTGCTGGCTTATTGCACCACGGACAAACGCCCTGCCACTCTTGTAGTGTCCAGACCTTACCGCATCGGCTACAATGCCCTTGCGGATTGCCGTTATCGCCGTTTGGTACTGCTGGTGCAGCTACGTTTGAACTCATGTTTACCCCCTTTCAAAGAGGGCAAGCGTTCAGGTAAAGGCTCTGTTCGTATTCAGTTTTTAAGGTGCTTTTTGTGTTTTCTAGCTTCATTATGTAACAAAAAGTCATTAAGTTATCTTTCAAGCATTAGCTACATTCTCACCCCCTCCCCCAGGGGCTGACTTTGAAAATAAAGAAAAACTTTGAGACTGGAGACGGATGATAGAGTGGAAAGGCAGCGTTAATAAGCATCAGCGCGAAGTGTGGCTACTTCGCAATAGCTGAGACTGTGAGAGCAAAAAACAGATGGGTGAATATACTTTGTGGGAGAAACTACCTGGCAACGGCGGGACTTGAACCAGTTACCTGGGGGCTTATGAGTTCTGTGTTCTTTCTCTGCGTTGCCCTATGTGCCGGTATTTCTGACCTTGCGGTGGGGCCAGCCGGTTTGCTTCGATTGATGGCTGCGGCTATTTTCGGGGTACAGGGCATATTGGGGATTTGACCAGAGAGCCTCATCCGCCTCTCTGCCGGCTACGGTCAGGCGATAGTAGGTGCGGTCCGGCGCCTGTGGATAGTTGTCCTGGATGGACGAGGCGCCGGTCTCAGTAGTAGTCTCGACCCATCCGAGTCTTTTCAACATGCCGAAGTACACGAGGAAGGAGTGATATCTCATGCGCGTGAACTTGCGGGAGACCTTCTTCAGTTCGCGTTCACGGACCTTCTCCGCCTGATCCTCGGTGATATCGGTGCCGGACAGCACCACGCGGCTGATGATTCTCTCGGCACGTTCCCGGGCGGTGGCCCGGGCGAGCGCCTCTTTGTACTCGTAGTTGATGTCCGCCTGGGGAGCCCCACGCTCCGGGTCTATTGGTGTGGAACCTTCCGTCCCTTTACCTAAAAGGTACTCCCGGATAAACCAGCCGCACCCAAAGGGCCGGAGGAATCCGCCTCTATTGGGTCTGAGGTCCATCTGGCTTTACCTCTTTCTTCCATAATCTGTCATACCAGTCTTTTAGCTCCTCACCGGCTACCTTCCTGTATTTAGCGGTGGTGTTGAAGGAAACATGTCCTAAATGTTCCTGAAGAAGTCTCAGTCCATCCCCAGAATCATCCAGCTTCATTGCATGGACGGCAAAGGCGTCTCGCAGCCGGTGCGGACTAATATTGTGTACTTTCCCTGTATCAGTGTTGGCCAGCTTGGGTAACCGGGCTCTCTCAGCACATTCTTTAACAATTTGCCAGGCGCGATGCCGGTTGATGCCAAATATGAGCATCTTCCCTTCTCGTTTCACTGGACCTCCCCGTTTAATGTAATCCCTCAACATCTCCAAAGTATCGCTGTCTAAGGGTAGCGTTCTCACTCTACGGTGTTCTTGCTCCCTGGCAACGGCTTCCTTTACCGTCGCGCCGCACTTGGGACAGAAGGCGTGACTCTTCCCTAACCTGGCACCACATTGAGGGCAGGCAAGCTTAATGCGTGACTTGAGATGCTGGATAGTGACGGTGCCCTCAGCGAAATCGATGTCGTCAGCAGCCAAAGATAAGGCTTCTGAAATCCGGCAACCAAGATGGAACAGGAGACTGATCAGCAACTTATCCCGCATATTAGTTGCTTCTTTCTCTAATCTTTGGATTTCTCCAGCTTCTAGATAGGCTTTAGTCATCAGTAGCCTCCCAGGTACCAACTAGAGTTGGCGCTTCCGTTTGTTACATTCTGCGTGACCCCACCCATGTTCAACCATGTATCTACTGGCAGCTTCTTTAGCTTTCTGGCTTGTCAGCGTGATCGGATTTCCACATATTCTGCAAGGGTAAGTAACCATATAGAGATTCTTAGCCTCTTTATAGCCTAGCTGCCTGGCCTCGTCAGATGGTCTTACTTTGACTTCAAGCTCACCAGCAAGAACCCTCAGGGCGTCCGCTAAACTCATGCCTTGTTTGGTGAGAACTCCGCGGAGCCTATCACGCGTTTCCTTTGCTAGCCGGGCGCTTACCGTCGGGTTTTCTTTCTCATACTTTTCTCGAGACGGCGATTTTCTCCTCTTGTCACCCTCACCTTTTTTCATCTTTTTACCTCCGTAAGTGTATTTCGTGAACGGCTCGCCTCCCGTTTGTCGCCCGGCGTCTCGGTCTGGCCTAACATGCGTTCCAGAGCAATCTTCGGTACCAGCAAGCGCTTCCCGAGGCGGAGAACTGGTATCTGCCCGGAACGAGCCAGTTCATAGGCGAGCCCTCTTGAGATGCCGAGCATCCTGGCTGTCTCGGGAATGCTGAAACACAACCTATCCTCGTTTTCCTTCGTTGGTTGGCTAACGTCAGACAAGTCCCTCTCCCCCTCGCTTGCAGGGTTTTTCTGTTTCATGCCGTACCTCTTGACAAGTAACGAACTATGTGTTATGATATTTTCGTGGTTATTACGAACATATGATAATAAGTTCGTGATTAGTGTATCATAAATGAGAACTATTTGTCAATAAGCAAAAGGAGATAACCCTATGAAACGGTTCAAAACAGATCTTAAATTATTCGTGCTAAATGAACGCTCTGAAGGGAAGGGGTGGAAGATAATTAAGGAGCGAATCAGGCAGAGATTTAACATTGAGCCGCCGACGACCAGGGCCATGCAGAAGTGGGAAAAAAGACTGGACCGGGCGGCGCTAAACGCTGAGCTTATGAAGGACATTAAAGGTGAGATGCCTGTGATTGAGGCCGAGGCGCAGTTACGCTTTGCCCAGGATCTACTCCCCACATTGTGGAAGGCAAGGGAAGCTGGGCAGGACATGGAGCTTGCCGGCTGGAAATGGTTTCTCCACTTTATTGATAGCAGACTTGGCAGCCAGGGATTTGAGCATCTGGTCAATGAGTACATGTCGGAGCGGAAGATATAGACCGCCAATCCCTGCATTTCGTAACAGGAGGGAGAAAATGAGAGGCTCAATAATCAAAAGAGGTAAGAGTAGCTATACCGTAGTCCTTAACCTGGGGAATGATCCCACCACTGGCAAGCGTAAACAGCAGTGGGTTAGCGTCAAGGGCACTAAGAAGGACGCCGAAAAGAAGCTCTCAGAGCTGCTTACCCAAATTGACACCGGCACGTTTATGAAGCCAGCTAAGACTACACTGGGGGAATTTCTTGAACGATGGCTAAAGGACTACGCCTGGCCTAACTTGGCTCCCCGGACTAGCGAAGGTTATGAAACTATTGTCAGGCAGCATCTTATACCTAAGCTGGGGAATATGACCTTAACACAGCTTAAGCCCGAACACCTGCAAAAGTATTATACGGAGATGCTGAGTAGCGGGCGATACAATATCTCGGGTGGCTTAAGCGCCCAGACAGTAAGGCACCACCATACCGCCTTACACAAGGCTCTGCAAACTGCGGTAGAGTGGGGCTTGTTAGGCCGCAATGTAGCCGATGCTGTTAGACCGCCCCGGGCGCAACGTCCAGAGATGCATACCTGGGAGGAAGATGATGTGACCCGTTTCCTTGAAGCCGCCAAAGACACACCTTATTATGCGTTATTCTATACCGCCCTCTTTACCGGCATGAGGCGGTCTGAACTTTTAGCCCTGCGCTGGCAAGACGTGGACTTGCTATTGAGTCATATTTATGTGAGTCGCAGTTTACACCAGCTCAGGGACGCTAGCTTTGTTTTCAGACAACCCAAGACGGCTAAGGCAAGGCGGACAGTTGCGTTACCCCCGTCTGCCATCCTGGTACTTAATGAACACCGCGAGAAGCGAAAACTGGACCGTGCTATGCTGGGAACACCCCTAACCGATGATGACTTAGTTTTCAGTCACCTTAACGGCAAGCCCATACGTCCCAATACGGTTACCCGCGCCTGGATTGTGCTGGCCGCCCATGCCGGTGTCAAGGTGATACGCCTTCACGATGCAAGGCACACCCACGCTTCACTTATGCTCAAGCAAGGCATACACCCCAAGATAGTCCAAGAGCGCCTCGGCCACTCTACCATAGCGGTGACTTTGGACACCTACTCGCATGTTGCTCCTGGGCTTCAGGAAGCTGCGGCCAAACGCTTTGACGAGGCGTTTACTACCAAGTATAATGAACATGCCGGTGAAACGGTGCGTTAGCAATCCGTTAGCAAATCTATATTATGTAATCTCGGTAAACGGCTTATATAGGGATAAATTAGCTTCATATTAGATAGATGGAGGGGTGTCCGAGTGGCCTATGGTGACGGTCTTGAAAACCGTTTCCCGATTATATCGGGACGTGGGTTCGAATCCCACCCCCTCCGCCAGCCGACGCCAAGGCTTTGGCTGGCAAGCCAGATGGACTATTTGATGCACGTTTAAATTTTATTGGGGAGGTCTCTATTACCACAGCGAATCCTTTAGCCATCGTAGCTCGATTAGAGCGTAGTTGGCTTTAGCCATCGTAGCTCGATTAGAGCGTAGTTGGCTTTAGCCGTCGAAGCTTTAGCGTAGACGGCCACTCTTAAAGAAATAAGACACTTTGTCTGAGAAAGCAGCGGAAAGGTCTCACTAATTAATGTCGCGTCAGTATCGGCTCCCTCAATTACATACTCTCGATATCTTTTTGATATTTATTCCTATCTCGATTATTATTTATTACCTTAATTTCAACCCGGTAATTTCTTTTATCGCCACAGGGGCTGCCATCATCGGCGTTTCTCATATTATCATAGAGGCGACCGGCATCATCGCCCAGCACGTTTCCAGCACCATTTCCGCCCTGATAAACGCCACCTTCGGCAATGCTATCGAATTTTTCATTGCCGTTTTCTCTCTGCGCCAAGGCCTGGTGGATATGGTCAAGGCTTCCATGGTCGGCTCAATCATTATTAATGTCCTGCTTCTTATCGGCCTGTCGATGTTTTTTGGAGGGCTTAAGTACAAGGAGCAGAGATTCAATAAGGACTCGGCCGGCCTTTCTTCGACGATGCTTATCATCGTGGTGGTCGGGCTGGTATTACCGTCAATGTACGATATGCTACAGTCCAAACCCGCTCCGGCGATGAGCCTGGCGGTATCGATAGTACTGGGTATTGTGTACCTGCTCAGCCTGCTCTATACACTGGTGACACACAAGCACCTGTTCGTGGTAGAGCGCGAGGTGCCGTCACCTCCGACTCGCCGCCCCTGGTCCCTCCGTACGGCTATTATCATCCTTCTCATCGCCATCGGTCTGGGCAGCTTCGAGTCTTACCTGCTGGTCAATACCATCACCCCCCTCATCTACGATATGGGGCTAACGCAGAGATTCGTCGGTCTGGTGCTTATCGCCTTTTTGACCAACATTTCGGAGCATATCAGCGCGGTAAGTTTCGCCCGGCGCGATAATATGACCATGTCACTGGAAATCGGCATGAGTTCGGCCTTGCAGATTGCTCTATTCGTGGTACCGGTGCTGGTGCTGTTCAGCTCTACTCTTACCGGCAATGCCATGGACCTTGTGTTCGGTCCGTTTTCACTGGTAGCCCTGGTGATGACGGCCATGATTGCCAACTATATCAGCGCCGACGGTATCTGCCATTGGCTGGAAGGCGTCCTGTTGATTGCCGTCTATCTGCTGATTGCGATTGCGTTTTATTTTATTTAATTCGTTCACTTTTCCAAATATCACTTCTTAAAATATCTCACGAAATCAGTCTCAAAGCGTTTGACAAGTGGTGTCATATATGATACCATCATTGTGAACATATAGAAAGGCAATGGTAAGTGTCCAAACGAGATAAGAGCGAGGAGAAAATCAGGAATAATCCCAGTAATGTTTCTCTGGGCGACTTTGAAGCTCTTATCAATCGTTACGGCTACATTAAAGAGGGCGGCAAGCACCCCCAGGCTGTAATCGGCATGGATAAGATGCCTTACAGAAGAGAAAATCCTGTCAAGACTGCCTACGTGAAGCAGCTTCTGAGCTTCATCGACAGGCTGTGAATTAAGTAGTAGGAGAGCATCATGGTTATTAAATCTAAAGACCTTAAGACTCAAGTCGAGTATTATGCCAATCTGCCGTATACCACCGTCCTGGAGAAGTGGGATGACGGCCGTGGCCCCTACTATGTCGCCCGCGTATTGGAACTCGATGGCTGTATGATGACCGGAGATACACCCGAAGAAGCCCTCGCCGAACTGGAGTCAGTCAAGCCCGAATGGATTGAGACCCACCTGGAGCTAGGCAATAAGATGCCGCCGCCATTGAAGGGCCGGCGGTACAGCGGCGAGTATCGCCTTCGTATGCAGCCTTCCCTCCACGAAGCCGCAGCATTAATGGCCGAAATGGAAGGTGTCAGCCTGAACCAGTATACAGTGATGGCGCTATCGCGCGCCGTCGGCCAGGATGAAGTACGGCGGACCAAGCACCGGAAAACTAAATCTACAAAAACTTCCTGAGTGCCGACGGTATCTGCCACTGGCTGGAAGGCGTCCTGCTGATTGCCGTCTACTTGCTGATTGCGATTGCCTTTTATTTTATATAAGCAACGTGATAAAAAGTAGTAACCTATCCCCCTTACCCCCTTCCCTTATAAAGGGAAGGGGGAGAGAAATTGAGAGGGGGGCGAAGCCCCCCTCTCTGAAACTCTTCCCCCTCTCCTTCATCCTGCCTCGAAAGGAGAGGGGGACACAGGGGGTGAGGTAAACAACGTCCCCTTAATGGGGTTTAATAGAAACCTTTTCCAGCCACACAAAGCCCAGCGGGGTCAGCTTATAGCCTTCCACGTAAGGCTTCACCAGCATATAGTTCTCCCCGAACCACAGCGGCAGGCACGCCGCATCGTCCACCAGCATCTGCTCCGCCTGCTGGTAAAGTTCCAGACTCTTCTCGTTATCCGCCTCCACCGCCGCCTTATCCAGCAGGGCATCCACATCGGGATTGGAATACTCGGCGAAGTTGTTCTCGGCGCCGGTGTGGAAAAGCACGTCCAGGAAGTCCTGCGGGTGAGGGTAATCGGCAATCCAGCCCATGTCAAACAACTCGTTCTTCTCTTCTTTGAGATGATAGATATACCTGTCCGGCTCCAGCTGGCGTACTGCCACCTCCACCCCGAGGTTATCACGCCACTCGGAAACAATCGCTTCCAGAGACATGGATATCTCCCCTCCGTAGCCGGAGGTGGTCAGCGTGATAGGAGGTAGCTTGGATACATCGCCGTATTTTGACCTGGCGATTAGCTCTTTAGCCTTGGCAACGTCATAGCCCGGCCCGACCAGGCTTTTATTAAAGCCGGGAATACCGTGGGGCAGGATGCCATCGGCGCGCTGCACCAGGTTCCGGAACACCAGCGATACTATCCTGTCCTTATCGAGAGCCAACGTGAAAGCCTTGCGCACGTTAACGTCGTCGAAGGGCGGCTTGGTGGTGTTAAAACCTATCCAGCTGAAGCTCAACTCGGGCGTTATCTGCAGTTCCTTGTAGAATGGCCCGGCCTTATCGGTCACCCGGTCGATATAGATTACGGAAACGCCGGCGATATCTATCTGCCCGGTCTCGTACATGTTCATGGGCAAGCCGCTCCATAGCTGGAATTCGACACGTTCCAAGCCGGCCACCTCTCCATAGTACTTCTCGTTCCTTTCCAGGACGAGCAAATTGTTTTCATTCCACTCGGTTAATTTGAACGGTCCGGTGCCGTTCGGTTTCCGCCACCATTCTTTACCTTTGGACACATTCGCTTTATCCACGATATAAGCCGTGGGATAGGTCAGCTTGGACAGGAAATACGACTTGGGGGCATCTATGGTGACTCTAAAGGTATAGTCATCAATCACCTTAATGCCACTGATTTCCCTGGCTCTACCTTCCAGGACATCCCTGACTCCCACGATGTCACCGAGATACGTACCGGCGACATTCGAGCCGGTAGCCGGGTCGCAGGCACGCTCCCAGGAGTACTTGAAGTCGGCGGCGGTAACTTCCCGCCCGTCCTGAAACATGACGTCCTTGCGTAGGTAGAAGGTGTACGTCCGACGGTCCTGGCTCATTTCCCACCTCTCGGCGATATCCGGTGCCGGTTCCAGGTTATCCTCGAGCCGCACCAGCCCGCTGTAAATCTGTGTAACATACTCGTGGGAGGTCATCTCCGCCGAAACCGCCGGGTCGAGCGTAATGGGGTCGATGCCGTACATCTTGAGAACACCGCTACCAACAACGGCCGGAGATGACACTGTTGTAATGCAGCCAGCCAGAAATAGACCGCTCAGCAATATAATTGATAGAATTAATAATAATTTCTTCATGGTCTCGCTCTAAAACACCCCTCAGGCACAATATAACATAAACCCGGTTCTCATGCACGATACAGTGGACGCTGTCTGTATCAAAAGCCATCATTCGGATATTGTCAGGACTATTTCCAGAGGCCGTTTAGCAACCGCTCATGGTGAGCCTGTCGAACCATAGGGATGCTGAGCTTTGCCCTTCGACAGGCTCAGGGTGAGTGGGAGATTTTAAATTATTATAATTGCTAAACGGCCTCTATTTCCTATAATTTGACATTTGTCATATTTTGTGCTATCTTCTTGTCTGCTGACATTTTTTAAAGGAGGAGAAAATGCTTCCCAGTGAAATAATAATACTCATGGCTATCGTCGTTAATGGAAAAACCGGTAAAAAATTTCTGTCCCGCCCGATGGATATTACCGGCGAATATATCGGCTACTTGTACAATTCTCTGGTAAACCGCGGCTATTTAAAGCACCGCGGGGCGGCAGACTATCAGCTTACGCCAGCCGGTCGGGAAGCTATTTTCGACTTCATCAGAAAAAAGAGAAGCAGGTCTAAAGATGTCGTCAAGAGGTTGCAGTTGCTCGGCATCGAGATGAGTCCGGACCAGATACAAAAGATAGATAAACTGGAGAAAGAAGCCATTAACGTTAAGTAGAGCAATAATGAATCCGCCAACGCCATTCTCTCTCAAGTAGCCACACACAGGGAGGATGCAAGCCTGTGTGACCTCCTTTATTATAGTGAGCTATGTATTCCCCGCGCAGAGTACATAGCTCACATTATTTGAAATTGTTTAGCAACGCTTTGCTGTCATTCCAGCGTAGGCTGGAATCCAGTTCTTTCATATCGCCATTCCAACACAGACTTCAGCCCCTTAATGACATTATTAAACACCCTCATCATCTAACATTTGAACTATAATGGACTTTCAACATATAATCATTAACAAACAGAAATAGATAAGGAGAAGACAGATGGTTTCAAAAAAGTATGCCAAGTATTACAAAAGCAAACCCGTTGCAGATTTCACCAAGCTTTATCCCGCCCTTACCGCCCCCTCTTTCCATATCTGGGGCAAGGAATGGAACTCCGGCTACAGGATGGACTGGTTCTGCGTCACGGAACCTTTCTTGATGATAAACGAACCGCATACTCATGATTTCGACCAGTTCCTGGCTTTCCAGAACGCTGATGCTACCAGGGTGCATGAATTCGACGCTGAAGTCTGGCTTTACGTAGGTCCTAAGGGTAAGCAGGAAAAGTTCGTTATTACTGAAACGTGTTTCGTACATATCCCGGCCGGCATGGTCCATACCCCGCTGGAGTTTAAAATAATCCGCAAACCCATCGTCTTCATGGATATCGCGCTGACAGCCCAGTACGTACGCAAACCGGAAGATAAAACAAAACTGGTAATGAAGGAAGAGCATTAGCGCTTAGTTGCATAAATCAGCGTTAGAAAGAAGCAGATGATACCGCTCACCCTGGTTCCACTGAGTCACCACGAAGTGAGCCTGTCGAAGGGTAAGTTTTTCGTGGTTCGACAAGCGTTCGGCTGAGGTCACGCCGAAGCCTCACCACGAGCGGGCAATACAGGAAGAGCTTGGTAGCCTGTCTTAAAACAGGCCTTCTCTTTTCAGGCTGATATAGCTCTTTCCGCCGATGATGACATGGTCCAGGACATCTATCCCCACGATTTCTCCCGCCTGGGCCAGTCTTTTAGTCAACTTTATGTCATCCTCCGAAGCCTCGGTGTCCCCCGAAGGGTGATTGTGGACGAAGATTACCGCAGCCGCGCTGGCTGAAATCGCTTCCTTGAATACCTCCCTGGGATGAACGATACTGCTGTCCAGGCTGCCGACCGATATTTCCGCCGCTTTTATTAACTGGTTCCTGGTATCCAGCAATATCGCCAGGAAATACTCTTTCTTTTTGTCTTTCAGCCTCCCCTGCACCAGGCTGGCCACATCCTCGGGGGTCTTTACCTGCGTCTTGACCCCCGATTCCGAGTAGCCTTCAACCCGATTGGCTAATTCGACGGCGGCTCTTATCTGTGATGCCTTGGCAATGCCGATGCCGCGCACCTGGCCCAATTGTTCGAGAGACGCCCCCGCTATCCCCTTGAGCCCCCCGAACTGACTGAGCAGGCGCTGGGCGGTTACCATTACGGACTCCCCGGCGATGCCCCGCCCCAAAATAAGCGCCAGGATTTCCTGGGCGGATAGGGCTTCCACCCCGAGCCTTTGGAGCCTCTCCCTAGGCCTGTCGGCTGCGGGCAAATCATGAATGGTCATTGATTTGGATTTGCCTTGGCTTGGCTTCTTCACAACAGCTTAGTCTAGCACTTCGCCCGCAGACATAGCAAGATAAACGGCTCAGGGTGTTTAATAATACCCAAAAACACACAGCCTATTGTCATTGCGAGACCATTGACGACGAAGTCGGAAAGGCGAAGCAATCCCCATGATTGGCTTGAACAATGGATAGAGATTGCCACGTCCCGATTTCATCGGGACTCGCAATGACAAAGTGAGTTAGTAAACAATTTCATGGCTTATTTTCCGGTTTACTTTAAGGGCGGACACTGGGTAATAACCACCATTCAATTTGATGGTACGTTATTTTCATAATCAGGGTTGACCAGATTCAAAAACATCAACGTAATGAATATCATCAAATAGACGATAAGTTTACTGCCTGTCATACGAACTGTCTTATGACCAGAAGGAGAAAAATGCTCTGTGTAGTCCGGGCAAAAGCCTGTAAAAGATGCGGGGGAGACCTCTCGCTGGAGTGTGATATCTACGGCGTCTATATCGAATGTATCCAGTGCGGCGCCACCTTGAGTAAGAGTGACCTGGCGCCCCCCACCGTCCAGGAGGTTAAAAAATCCCTGAAAGCCGTAAAAACAAAACGTCTGGTAACTGCCATCAGACGGAGATAATCCTTGTTCTTTTCCTCACCTTACCGCCGCGCCCTCTGGAGAAGCCTGCCATTTAGCATTCAAGCCGTCCATGTCGAAGCCGTAAACCTTGTTCAGAGCCTCGTCATAACCGCTGCCCCGTCTGAAGGTGCTGAGCAATTCGAACATCTTTTCCCGTCCGTAATCTTTAATGAGATATGCCACGATTCTATCGCTCTCGGCATAAGCCAGGAGGGACTGTTCGGCAAAGGCGGAAAACGGGCTGGCCAGGCTGCGTACCGAGATAAACATCTTATCGGCTTCAGCCTTGGATAAAGCATTGGTAAAATCGGATTCCAGTTCCCCTTCGGCTACCATCGCCAGACCCTCGTCGAGCCAGGTGGGTAAGTCGTTATAGGGATTGAAGGTCACCTGGTGTATCACCAGATGCGTCAGCTCATGAGCGATTGCCCGTTTCCCCCACGCGAGGTCAGTAAGGTTTGGCGTGATGCCGATGGCAATAATGCCATAAGGTGTAAAGGAGACCCCGCCCGTCCATTCCTGGGGAAAAATCATCGACCCCCGTAAATCATTGGCGTTGGCGTAAATATATAAACTGACCGGACTTTCCAGTTCGGCGCCGGTATTCTCCGCCAGCCGGGTCAGCGCCTGCTGCGTGGCCGCCATCAGCTCGCCGGCAAAAGAGTTGTCGCCCTGATACCAGAAAAGCGTTACGCTCTTCTCGGTAATTTTACGCCAGTTGTAGCGGCCGTCCTCTATATGAATCCCGGCTGGTGTCGTTTCTACTTTTTTACCGCTGGCGTCGCTCACCGTCCACCAGTAAGATAAGCTCGACCCCGGCGGTAGCCCGCCCGTTTTCCTCATATCCAGGATATATTGCGTCTTTACTGACATTGCCGGCGCAAAGCTAACATAGACCTCGCTGGTGACCCTGGCGTGTTCCATGCGGTCGACTTTATAGTGAAGGCGGATATCGGTAATGCTGGCGTCACTCCCGGCGGATATATTGAAGATGAGCCTCGCCGGAAAATCCATCCTGGCGGAGCTGTCCAGTACCGCTAATGCGCTGTCTGCCTTTACCGCCCCGGCTATTATAAAGACAAGCAGTAAAAAAATAGCCAGAAAAGATAAGAGCGTTTTCTTATTCATTCTTTCTTCCCCATTATAGACCGTAAATATGCGTCGATAAAGTCATCCAGCTCTCCATTTAAAACGGCTTCCGTATTGCTCGTCTCGTAATCTGTCCTGTGGTCCTTGACCATCCGGTACGGGTGAAGTACGTAGCTCCTGATTTGATTGCCCCACCCGGCATCTATCCTCTTCCCCTTCAATCTGGCTTTCTCTTCTTCTCTCTTTTCCAGCTCCCGCTCCAGGAGACGGGCCCTGAGTATCTTGAGGGCAAAATCCTTATTCATATGCTGGGAACGTTCGCTCTGGCAGGATACGACGATACCTGTCGACAGGTGGGTTATCCTGACAGCGCTGTTCGTTTTCTGCATGTGCTGTCCCCCCGGCCCGCTGGAGCGAAATGTCTCCACCTTGATATCATCAGGCACGATATTCACGTCGACATTACCCTCGGCCTCGGGCATGACCTCTACGAGGGCAAATGAAGTATGCCGGGCATGGTCGGCATCGAAGGGAGAGAGACGCACCAGTCGGTGGACGCCGTGCTCCGATTTCAAATAGCCGGCGGCGTAGTCCCCTTTGACGGCAATGACCGTGCTTTTTATTCCCGCTTCATCCCCCGGCGAAGTGTCCAGTATCTCCGTTTCAAAGCCGCGGCGCTCCGCCCAGCGCAGGTACATCCTCATCAGCATTTCCGCCCAGTCCTGTGATTCGGTGCCCCCGGCGCCGGCGTGTATCGCCAGGATGGCGTTGCGGGCGTCATACTCGCTGCTGAAAGCCAGCTGGAACTCCAGCTCATCCAGTTGCGAGGCCATCTCATCGAGCTCCCTCTTTAGCTCCGTTTGAAGAGACTCGTCTCCTTCCGATATGTTCATTAGCTCAGCGATGTCGGTCAGCTTTTTCTCCAGCCCCCGCCACCTCTGCACTGCCCTTCTCCCGTCGGCAAGCTGGCGCATGACGTCCTGGGCATTGGCCTGGTCGAGCCAGAAATCAGGCTTGGCGGACTGCTCTTCCAGTTTGGCGATTTCTTTTTCTTTGCCGGCGATGTCAAAGATGCTCCAGGGCCATAGCCACCCGACTCTGTAAATCCTCTAACTTTTCTCTCATCTCCTGCATATTTCCTCGCTTTTTCCTATGTAATTCGGCTGCCTAAATCAGTTGTTGTAATGTCTTTTTTCATCCTCAAATTCCCGCCCGCCGCCTTGTGCGCCAGCCGCGTCGGCTCCGGCAAACGGTAGCCCCGGCAGCACGCCAGCACCCAGCGTATCGCCGAAGGCAGGTCAATCATGTGGCCGATAGATACATACACCAGCTTCACGCCTGCCTTGGTGCACAGGGCTGAACCGATAACCTCCCCTTTATCTGTAAGGTCAGCATAGCTGCCCGGGCTATTGGCCGGCTCCTCGCATTCGCCGCACAACCGCGACTTGGCGCAGCCGATGGTGGGTATGCCCAGGAAAAGCCCCAGGTGCGATGCCAGTCCCATCCGCCGCGGGTGAGCCATGCCCTGCCCGTCCACGATAATAAGGTCGGGCGTAACTGAAATTTTTTCCAGGGCCGCCAGTATCAGCGGCGCTTCCCGGAATGAAAGCAGACCCGGTACATAGGGGAACTCGATACGGTCTGTCACCACCTTCGTTTCCACGATTTCAAGGCCGGGATAACTTAAAACGACCGCCGCCCCTTTCCCCGTTCCGGTCCGTCTGTTCACCGATATATCGACGCCGCCTATCAAACGCGGGCTGGTAATACTGCCGACCCTGCATACCTCTGCCGCCAGTTCCCCTTGAATCGCTATCGCCTGGGCCGTGGTTACCCGCCAGCTGTGCAGTGTTACTATTTTCATACCTTGATTATAAACACAGCGCCAGCCGCTAGGCAACCTTTAACCAGAAATAATGCCTTATTTCATGTCAGGAAAACGGGTTGGGTTACGCTCCTGGAGAATATCTTCCATCCGTGTTTGTATTGTTGGTTTGGCGAATTCAGCGTTGGGGAAGATATAAAATTTCTTCTCTCTTATAGCGCTAAAAACGATCTCAGCAAGCTGCTGCGGCGGCATACCGTTATCAATCACCTGCCTGTAGAGTTTAAGCATGGCCTTGATGTTCGGGTCCATTATTCCTGTGGCCCCCTCACCGGGCTTATTTTTTAGCTCTTTTGGACGATTACGCTCGCCTTCCATCGCTTTTGTTTTGATGAATCCCGGGCAGAGTACGGAAACCCCGATATTGTGACCCCTCAGTTCCAGCTCACGATAGAGCATCTCGGATAGTGCCACTACACCATGTTTTATCACTGCATACGGATTGTACGGCGGACTGACTAATCCGGCCCCGCCCGCTGTGTTGACAATATGACACTCGACGCCCTGCTTAATCATGATGGGTACGAAGAAATGAACACCATGGATGACTCCCCAGAGGTCTACTCCCAGGACCCATTGCCAGTCGGCCAGCGTGCTCTCCCAGACGGTTGAGTATATTCCCACACCGGCGTTATTGAATAGCAAATGTACTGCTCCGAAGGCATCCAGCGTCTTCTGAGCCAGCGCTTCGACGTCACCAGCCTTTGATACATCGGTCTTTACGACCAGCGTGGTTGCCCCCGTCTTTTTAATGTCTTTTTCGGCCTTTTTAAGGGTATTTTCGTTGATTCCGGCCAGGACAACCTTCATGCCCTCCTGTGCGCAGCGTTCCGCCAGCCCGAGGCCTATCCCGCTGGCGGCGCCTGTAATAACCGCTACCTTACCTTTAAAGTCTTTCATCTTCTCCCCCTCCTTCAATATGGTATCGGAATTATATATGCCGTGATGATAATTGTCAAAAGACACAAATAATATAAAAACAACTGATGTCCTTTGCTTCACCCCCTCTTAACATAACTCTAAAAACGATTCAAAGCTACTCACGAACGATTTGTTTCCTTAAAAAAATTTCTTATTTGTCGTCCGCCGATATGCCCGTATGCCATGAAATATGCTAAAATGGCAGAACGAATGGTACTGTTGATAACAATATAGTCGTTACTGGAGACGAAGTATTGAATTATTCATTACGCCCTATGGGCAAAGATGACCTCGACCAGATAAATGAAATCGACCGCGAAGCCTTCCCCTCCCAGTGGCCCCCGGCTAACTACCGGCAGGAGCTACAAAATAAGCTCGCCCACTACATTGTTGCCTGCGACGGTACCAGAGCTGTAGATGCCCCCATAGCAAAACCGCATAAAAATATACTCGATTTGGTTTCCAGGATTATGCCATGGGTCAAGCGGCCTCCCCCCCGGGATGAACCCTTACCGTGGGTCAAGCTCCAGTACATCGTCGGTTTCTCCGGCACCTGGATAATGGTGGACGAAGCTCACCTTACCAATATCGCCGTGCGCCAGCAATACCAGGGGATGGGACTCGGAGAGTTGCTGCTCATAGCTACGATTGACCTGTCCAGAGAACTTAAGGCTAGCTTCTTGACACTGGAGGTGCGGGCATCGAATCTCGTGGCTCAGAACCTCTATAGTAAATACGGATTTATTAAAACGGGTGTACGCCGCAGCTACTACCTGGACAATAGAGAAGACGCCATAATAATGTCTACCGAGAGTATCAAATCAGAATCATTTCAATTACGTCTACAACAGCTGAGGGAAGCCCTGACTAAAAAACTGAGCTAGGCACCGCTTGCAGAAGAAGCGAACCAGATTACATACACATCACAAATTAAGTGAATGAGGAGAGTATTTAATAAAATTTCTTTGTCATTCCAGCGAAGGCTGGAATCCAGAAGGGAAAAAGGGGCTGGATTCTCGGTTCAAGCCCGAGAATGACATTCTACGCAATCTCGTGAATCAGCGATGATTATACAGCGAGGTTTCTTACTTGCTGATAATAATGTTGAAGGAAACCCCGGCGCTCGCGCTATCATTAATGGATATAATGCGAACGTCAGAGAACTTCCCGAGTGCCTCCAGAGCAGTAACGTAACCGACAACTGTGAAGGCGTTGTCAGCTCCACCCGTCATGGTTATCTGGTTTTTGCCCACTTCGACAGATGTGAAATAAGCTCCAGAGGGGAGGGCATCGGTAACCAATTTGAGATTATAAGCGAAGTCGCCCCCGGCACTTAAGAAGTATTGATATTCCTGCCTGGCAGTTTCTGTATCAGCAATTACTTTATTGGTTGTGTCTGTAATTTGCTTTGCCTTGTCAGTTAAAAGCGTTGCTTGATTAAGTTCCTGATTAAGCCCGGTCAACTCCGTTTGCAGGCGCGCGGTTTCAGCGTCTGCCTGGCTTCTAAGCTGGTTCATAGGAAGTAGCAGTCCCAGGCCAGCTAATACCGCCAGGAATAAAAGAACAAGTGGTAGTCTTATCCAGCTGGTCCGAATCCCAAACTGACCAGAGAGTATATTAAGGTTTATGTCGCGGAAGTATGTGCTCTGGCCATTAGTAGCTGGCTTCATTGGCAGCTTTTTCAAAGCAAGACCGATATTGGTGGTAAACGAAACAGCCGGTAAGTCAGGAGGTAATTTCAATGGCGGCTTCAGAGGCTCGACGGGGCGTCCGACCTCAGCCGAAATAAGCTCGTTGGTGGTAACATCAGCTGATAATTCTCCGGTCACTAATAAAGATGCGGTAGCACTGAGAGGACTCTGAGGGTGATTATTATTATAGAACTCCACCGTCTTTAATAACTCATCAGCTAATCGCCGAATATTCTCCTCCAGAGTCGCTCCCGGCCCTCTGGGAGAAATAGTATGCATAATCGCCGGCATACCATCAGCTATAAGAACAATGTCAAAACAATCCGACTCCATATTTACTATTATGGCTTCTTTCCTGTGGGCTACCCTCGCCAACGCCAGCGGATTCAGGTCGATAAGGTAAGGCTGTATATCAATCTCTCCCAGCGCCTGTACTAAAACATCGATAGGGTTACGCGGCACTCCCAGAATGAGGAAACCCGCTTCACCAGCCCCATTGCTGATAGCCTGCCCGCAGAGGTATAACTCTTCGGGCGGCAACAACATTTCTCTCCTGGCTGCCCGCTGGATAGCCTCGGATAGGGAATCACGTTCCATTCGTGGCAGGGTCAGGATGCGGTGGATAAAGGACAGGCCGGTAAGGCTGGTGATGACGCGCTTTTTGGGAACGCCTGTTGATTTAAATAAAGAATTAATCACCGCCCCGACAACTTTTGGTCGTAGAATAAGTCCGTCCTTGACCAGCCCCGGCGGCAATGGCATACTGCCCCATTTTTCTACCTCTCTTCCCCTGACAGAGAGGAGCCTGACACTGGTAGAGCTGATATTCAGCGTGACATAAGTTCTTCCACTCATTTGATAGATTAGCTCCTTACATGGCAGAGGTGAACCTGGTATAGATAGCCAAACCCAGGCTGGCAGTGACACTCACAGTTTCTCCCGATGATGTCGGGACCCTGGTAACACTTAGACTTTCGACGACAAGGCTCTCAAACTCTCCATTTTTCAATTTACTAACAAAGCTGTTCAACTGCGGAAAACTGCCACTTATAGCCAGATTTATCCGGAATACATAATATCCCTTGCCGATATTGTCGGCTGACCATGGTCTGGTGGATAAGGGAATAGCTTTAACCTGACAGGCATCGGCCAGTTTGAGAATAGCATTGATGACCTTGGTGCCGTTGATGTCTCTCGGCAGAGCGTTCTGTGCATCAGCCAGGCCAGCCTCTGCCTCAGCCAGTTTCTGCTCCAGGTCCTGTGGTGGCCCAGGGGTATTGGCAATTGTCTGATTAACTTCGGTAATTTGGGATGTCAACCCCTCATTCCTCTGGCGTTGTCTCAGGTAGTCCATCCCCAGGAAGCAATCAACCGCCAGCAGGACAACCATGGCAATTATTAAAGAGATGATGATTGACTTGCTTTTCAAAATTTTCTCCTCCGCTTATGATTCTATACCTGAAATACCAGTGCCATTACTATGTTGCCTGCCACCAGAGAACGTTGACAGTTCCTGCCGCAATCTCAACGACAGCCCGAATAATGATACTATCGGCAATAGACCGGATCCCGTAGACAGGAGCACCTCTAACTTTCAGGTCGTCGACATAGAAGCGGTCGGTCGCATTTGACATCACTGCCTGAAAGGCGATATAGAACGTGCTGGAAAGTGTGTATGAGGACAGGTCTATCTCATGGAAACGGTATATATTGTCATCCTCTCCATCAATCCAGGTATGAACTATCGTCCAGGTAGTACCATTTTCGCTGATGAGACACCGCGCCTCTTCACCGCTTTCAAAAGAGTCGGCTTTGGCCCAGAACTGCAGGGCGGCGTCAGGCATACTGGAGAGGTCAACGGCACGTCTTACATAGCCGGTATCACCTCTCAGCCGCAGGTGGTAGCTCCCTTCATATGGACTGTCACTGGTTGTTATACTGGCGTCACCGGTCTGGTACCAGTCACCGAGCCAGCCAGTACCACCAGCCCAATTGCCGCTTTCATAGTTATCACTGGCTACCGGAGCGACATCGTCAAATTTCCACACCATTTTTATGTCGTCGACATAGAGATAGTCATTCACATCTCCCATGTTAGCCTGAAAGGCAATCCAGAACTCGCTGGAAAGAGTGTACGAGGATAAGTCTATGTCGTAGGAGCGGTAAGTATTATCGGCATCTACATTAACCCAGGTACGGACTACCGTCCAGTCAACTCCATTGGAACTGATAAGGCACTGCGCCTGCTCTTGACCTTCAAAGGAGACGGCTTTAGCCCAGAACCGGAGGTTGGCGCTGGGTAGACCGGAGAGGTCAACGGAGCGTTTTACATAGCCGGTATTGCTTCTCAGCCGCAGGTGATTGCTGCCCTCATAGGGGCTTTCAGTGGTTATTACGCTGGCGTCACCGGTTTGGTACCAATTACCGAGCCACCCGGTACCCCCGGCCCAACCACCGCTTTCAAAGTTATCGCTGGCTATTGTCTCCCACCCCTTGGAGACGGTGATGTTCGGCGCTATCCCGTTAATTGCCTCGCCCAACTGATAGCTGACATAGTCCCCGGGGAAAGTCAGTTGGTCGGCGAGGTCATCATAGGACAGGCCCCAAATGGCATATTCCACCCCGGCATCACCGGAGTACTGCTGGCTTATCGCCTCTCCATAAATACGCGAGCCTATCAGGCCGGTGCCGGCGTGTCCTAAAAACGGGGTTATGACCAGCCCACCAAAAGCAATTAGAGCCATGACAATAACCAGGGCCTGCCCCTTTTCACTGTTCTTCATTCCTGCTCACCCCTCTGTGGGACGGAGGTAGACTTTATATGTTTCATTCTCACTCACCCCCCACCTGCCCGCAGGTGACGAGGCAATATCCATAGTAATGTAGCGGTCTTGAATGGAAAAATTAATGGTAGTAATATTATTTGCCAGCGTCCTGTTGGCGGTGCTGGTGCTGCGGACAAGGTCAGTACCTGCCAGCGTATAACTGATTGAGGAGTTATCAGGCAGAGTGAGGACCAGCTCATTACCACCGGTAGCTGATTGTGCCATCTGCCCGTCAAGATTGACCCAGTGAGCTACGTTTTGCAGCTCATGCAGGGCTGTCACCCTATCATTACCGTATTCAGGAATCGTGACCACCTGATGGAAAGCCTCCCCCAGGCCACTAAAGATAACTCCCATGATAGCGGTGACGATAAGTAACTCAACCAGGGTAAATCCCTGCTGCCCCTTCATCATCGCTTCACCTTATAATCCTCGACTGTTAGCAGGGCCTCTGCATCCCTTGAGATAGTCGCCGTTACTTTCTGGATTTTATCATTAGCATCAGGGACAGAGGTAACGGCTACGGATATACTGTAGTTATCCGTTGTGTTGATGGTAGGGTAAGTAGTGGCACCAGGGTTATAGGGATAGCCCTTGATATACTCCATCTGAGTCCGGGCCAGGCTCTGTGCCGTAACTTCCTGGTCGCTCTCACTCACAGCCAGTGCGCCGGTTGACAGCGCTACGACGAAGGCAACGAGCGCCACCCCGATGACAGCAATAGTTATTAAGGATTCAACGAGTGTGAGCCCCGTCTCATCTTTAAATACATTAAGTTTAATGAGCCATTGGTGCGTCGTCCTTGCCATCTTATCACCCATCCCCGCCGGTTAGTGTAAAGACCTGAGTATCGAGTACAGCGGTGTTATCATAGAGGCGGCCATAAAAGCGACCACCAGTCCGACCACTGTAATTAAAGCTGGTTCTATCGTTGATATCATTGCGTGAATCATCTGTTCAACCCTGCGCTCATAATAGTCTGCTATTTTTGCCAGTGTTGTATCCAGGGTGCCCGTCATCTCTCCTATATTTGCCATCTCTATCAGAAGATGAGGAAATACACTATTTTTAGCCATCGATTGCGACAGACTCTGTCCCTGAACCAGCTTACCTCCGACTTTTTCCAATGCCTGGCGTATGATTATATTCCCCACGGTTTTAGTGGCAATATTCATTATCTGCGGCATGGGAAGTCCCGCTTTTAGCAACATTGAAGCTGTCTGACAGAAGCGATACATATTACGCTGGACACTGATAGCGCTAATTATCGGAATCTTTAATATTAGCTTGTCTAGAGTGAGCTTCCCGGCTGGCAGCCTTATGTAACCAAAAATCAAGATAACCAGAGCGCCCAGCACACCAATAAAATAAAACTTATAGTCTCTAGAAAAATTGCCCAGAACCAGGAGTAACTTTGTTATCCACGGTAGTTCAGCACCAAGCGAGGTGTAGAGTCGGGCTAGCGTTGGCAGCACTACAGTTGTCAGCAGGATAAATACCCCAAACGCCATCAGCAGCACCACTACAGGATAAATCAAAGCATGTCCGACTCTTTTTGCGGCGGCTTTCTCTGTCTCCAGATAGCCAGCCATGCGCTTCAGAGCTACCTCAAGGTTACCCGTGGCTTCGCTGGCTCTAATCATCTGGCAATAAATATCAGAAAATACCTGCGGATATCTGCTCAGAGCTTGGGATAAAGAGCTGCCTTCCTGCAGGTCCCTGGCCAACCCTTTAATGATTTTCCTCAGGGCAGCCGAAGGAGCTTGCTCCTCAAGCAGTTGCAGAGCCGTCATGATAGGAATGCCGGCCTCAATCAGGGCGGCAAGCTGATGTGAAAAATCAATAACCTCCTGAGTTTTAATTCCGAACAAACTTGGCAACAACCGGCGTAAATTCAGGCCGGGGCTTGTTTCTCTCAGCTTAAGGACGCGGTGATACCCAGCCCGGTACAGGGCGTCCTCCGCCATCCTTTCGGAGGTGGCGTCAATGGTGCCCTGGATAATCTTTTTATCGATAGTATAAACACTATACCAATACGCCATAATTTCCTTTTGAATGATTCCGGGTATCGACACTAACAGAGTACACGCTGCGCAATACCTCACTCACTGAAGTAATACCCTGGGCGACTTTCAGCATTCCGTCATGTCTCATGCTGACCATGCCTTCCTTGAGAGCCTGCCTTCTGATATCACTGACACCGGCGTTACCAAGCAGCATCGCCCGGCTTTCATCACTTATAGGCAGGACTTCAAAAAGTCCCGTCCGTCCCCGGTAGCCAGTTTGAGCGCAGAGATTACACCCTTCCCCCTTATAAAAGACAGGCGGCGGTTGTTCCATCTCCTCCTCGTAGACTGTTAATTCGGCCACCGATGGTTGGTACGTTGTCCGGCAGTTAGTGCAAATGCGACGAACCATGCGTTGCGCCACAACACCAACCAGCGTCGAAGGGAAAAGAGATGGTTCATCACACATATTTATTAGCCGTAAAAGCACGCTGATGGCATCATTGGCATGAACTGAAGACAGCACCAGGTGTCCGGTGATAGCCGCCTGTACGGCTGTCGTCGCCGTTTCTCTATCGCGAATCTCACCCAGGAGGATAACATCAGGGTCCTGGCGCATCATAGCTCGTAGACCGCTGGCAAAAGTAATACCGGCCTTGGGATTGACCTGCGTCTGGCTGATATCCGTGAACCGGTATTCAACAGGGTCCTCAATGGTCAAGATATTACGCTCTTTATTATTGAGCTGGGTAATCGATGTATAGAGTGTAGTCGTTTTCCCTGAGCCCGTGGGACCTCCCACCACTATCATGCCGAAGGGACAGTTCAACATCACCTGATATTTCTCCAGAGCATAAGGCTGGAAACCCAACTCCGAAAGAGTGAAAATAGATTGAAACTTGTCCAGAATCCGTAGAGTGACCCGTTCGCCGTATACTGTATCCGTGGTAGCAACACGAATATCAATATCCCTATCCCCTACCCTGAAGGTAAATTGACCATCCTGAGGGCTTCTCGGTTGAGCGATGTCCATCTTAGCCAGTATCTTGAGCCTGGACACCAGCTCTATGTTAACATTGAGTGGTAAGGAGTGTATATCATGCAGAATACCATCAATGCGATAGCGAACGCGTAGTCTGCTTTCCTGCGGCTCAAAATGAATATCTGAGGCCCTATCCCTGATAGCCTGTTCGATGAGTAAATCCAGACTTTCTGCAATTGGTGTCGTGGCGTTTAGCTCCGAGTTAACCTCAGCGTCTCCGAGAAGGGCAGGTACTGATTTGCTTACCTGTTTCTCTATTTTTTCGCCTGACCTGTAGTTCAGGTCAATAGCCCATTCAATATCAGCCGGGATGCCAACGGCTACCTCAATTCTCATCTCAGTTTGAACTTTGAGGTCCTCGATAGTCTGTATATCCTCCGGGTCGGCCATCACCACGACCAGCGAATCGCCAATGACATCCAGCGGAATTAGCGCGTGTTTTCTGGCGATATCCTCTGGAATCAACCTCAGGGCATCAGGGTGAACCATATGTCTCTTCAGGTCGATTAGAGGAATGCTCAACTGGATGCTGATGGTCTGTGCCAGCTCCTCAGCTTTGAGCAGACCCCGGTTCACCAGAATATTACCGAGTCTACCACTCTGACTCTGCTGTAGCCGTAAGGCTTCCTCCAGTTGTTCAGCGGTGATAAACCTCTGCTCAACCAGGATTTCACCCAGACTCTTTCTTTGTATCTTAGTGATAACTCCCTTTGATTCTTGCCTTTTCATGTTCTTTTTACCACGCTGCGTGAAGTGCTGTCTTTGGTTATTTCCGCGGTGATAATGCGCTGAGCCAACTCCTTTATGGAAGAGGCCATGGAGCAATCGTCATTATTAATTATTGTGGCCTGATTACCCGGTGATGGTGTCATAGCGCCAGCCTCATAAGGTATAATGCCCCATATGCTCACGGCAATATTGGGTTCAATATATGATTTTATACTGGGGAGTTCCTTTTGAGAGAAGGTTCCTACCGGGTCAGTAACCACAGCGCCGATTCGTTTTAGAGAGATGCCCAGGAAACGCAAGACGGTAATGATGGACTTCACTCCGGTCAGGGCTTCAGTGGTATAGTCACTGACAATAAGGGCAAGGTCACATTGCGAAAGAAACGACCTGGTCAGAGTCGTCGGTTGAAATGGCAGGTCTACCAGAAAATAATCGGTAGCCTCCCTGAATCTATTAAGCGGAAAATCAATATCGTCGGGTATGGTGTCCCCTGTGTCCTCGGAGGGCTGATGGATACGTAGCACACCTGCGCCTGTTTCGTGAACCACCAGGGATGGCTCCATGACACGACGGCCGGGAGCATCCACAGGCATCTGTGAGAGCTGGCGGATTGCACTTTTAGGTTTGACGCCAAGACGTTCAGAAATACTACCTTCATAGGGACCAAGGTCAACAGCGATAACCTGTTTGCCCATTTGCGCTAAAGCAATAGCTACGTTAACCACAATAGTCGTGGTTCCTACTTTCTCTTTAGAGCCAATGAAGACAACCATTTTAGAATGGGCACCAGCTTTCTGTGCCAGGAGACTGTCTACCTTGCCGACGATTTCTGAAGGAGTAGCTGGCTTGGTGAGATAATCATCCGCCCCCATGTTTAATCCGTTGGAAATATCTATTCGCTGAGCTTTACCCGAGAGCATAAGAATGAGTGGCTGCGCCATTTGTCTTTCGGCTCGCAAACGATGGCAGACCTCCAGACCGTCAATACCTGGTAACATTACATTCAAAATGATGAGGTCAGGTACCTCCTTCCGGGCTATCTGTAACCCTTCCAGCCCGTTTGATGTGGTAAATACCTGATAGCCACGTTTTTTCAGTACATACTCCATCAGCCGAATAGCGATTGGGTCATCCTCGATAACCAGTATCCTTTTACCCATTATTTCACCTGTTATCCTGTTTCAGAGGTATCGTGAAACTGAAAGTGCTGCCCGTTCCTTCAACACTTTCTGCCCATATACGTCCACCATGGGCTTCGACAATACGCTTGGAGATATAAAGGCCAAGGCCCAGCCCTCCAACCCTGGTGGTATTTTTTAACTGGTAAAATTTTTCAAAAAGGGATTTTATAGCCTCTTCAGCAATGCCAATACCCTCATCAGTAACCTGTACCAGTAAATCGTTACCTCTGACTTCAGCACTGACACGTATGCTACCGCCATCGTTGCTGAATTTAATGGCGTTATCAAGAAGATTGAACATCACCTGCCTTAATCGCTGGCTATCTGCTTCAATATCGGGTAGTTGCGAGGGTATATTTTCCTTTATCACTATATTTTTTTGCTTAGCCATGCTACTAAAATCCCGCATAGAACCTCGGAGTAAATCTGCTATCGCGACGCGTTCCTTAGTGATATCAAAACGTTCCGATTCGATTGGTGAAATGTCAACCAGCTCATCAACCAGTTTGCGAAGGTGTTCGCTCTGGTCGGCGATAATGGTTAAAAATTCATTCTGCGTCTCAGTACTAGATACGTCACCTTCGAGTAATAATTTGGTAAAGGCCAAAATTGAGTGCAGCGGAGCTCGCAGTTCATGCACGATATTAGACATGAATTCAGATTGCATAGGGTCGAGATTGCACCTCTTTTCCGCAGCCTTGGTCATAACTTCTTCCGAGACCGCCTTAGCGGCCTCGGCTTCCTCTCTGGCGATTCTGGATTCTTCGTTGGCCCTGGCCACGGCCTTAGCCGAGGCAGCCTTGATTTCCTCAGCTTCCTCTCGCGCCAGTCTGGCTTCTTCATTGGCTTTAGCCACGGCTTTATTTGAAGCTACCTTGGCAGCCTCGGCTTCCTCTCTAGCCAGTTTGACCTCTTCACCAGCCTTAGCTTTCTCCCTGGCCGAGATTGTTTTTACTTCTTCGGCTTCCTCCAGCGCCAGTCCGGCTTCTTTATTGGCCTTGGCAACGGCTGCGGCCGAAGCTATCCTGGCTACATCAGCTTCCTCTCGTGCCAGCCTGGTTTCTTCATTGGCTTTAGCTGAAGCTATCTTGGCAGCCTCGGCTTCCTCTCGGGCCAACTTGGCTTCTTTGTTAGCCCTGGCAACGGCTTTGTTTGAAACTGTTTTAGCGGTTTCAGCTTCTTCTCTGGCCAGTCTGACCTCTTCACTGGCTTTGGCGATAGCCCTGGCTGAGGTTGCTTCGACTTCCTCTCTAACGAGCTTGGCTTCTTTAGTGGCTTTAGTTATGGACTTGGTTAAGGTCGCTTCGGCCTCCTCTTGTATCGCTCTTACCTCTTGTCTAACTTTAGCCACAGCCCTGGTCGAGGCGGTCTTAATTTCCTCAGCTTCCTCTCGGGCCAGCCTGACTTCTTCAGTGGCCTTGGCGACAGCCCTGGCTGAGGCGGCCTTGACTTCCTCAACCTCTTCTCTGGCCAGCCGGGTTTCTTCATTGGCCTTGGCCAGGCCTGCTTCGGTATCCTCCTGTGTCAATCTTGCCTCTTGTTTGGTTTTAGCCACCGCTTTGGCCGAAGTTTTCTTAACTGTCTCAGCTTCCTCTCGGGCCAGTCTAGCTTCTTCACTAGCCTTGGCTAAGGCGGCCTTGGCTTTCTTAGCTTCCTCCCTGGCCAGCCTAGCTTCTTCATTGGCCTGAGACAAGGCGCCCTTGATTTTCTCAGCTTCCTCTCTAGCCAGTCTGGCTTCTTCATTGGCTTTAGCTACGACTTTAGTTGAAGCTATCTTAGCGACCCCGGCATCCTCTCGGGCCAGCCTGGCTTCTTCACTGGCCTTGGCTATGATTTTAGCTGATGTTATTTTAACTGTTTCGGCATCCAATCGGGCTAACTTAGTCTCTTCCTCTACCCTCTTGCGCTCGGTAATATCGCGTAATGAAGCCAAGTAGGCAGTTTCTCCCTGGTACTTTATTTCCACCACTTTTACTTCCGCCACAAGATTTTCCCCATCTCCACGGACTATGCCTAGCTCGGTTTTACCACCTTCAATCGCCTGCAACGAATCAATCGATTCTCCAAGCAGCTGTCCCGCTTTACAACCAAAGAGGGATTCCACAGCCGGATTGGCAAAACATACCGTTCCCTTTTGGTCCACAATGATGATACCGTCAGGGTAATTCTTTATTATGTTATTAAATTGGGCTTCGCTGGACTCTGACTTCAACACAGACCACTGCTGAGCAATAGCACGGTAGATAGAGCGCGCCAGCAGGTCTCTATTCAACTTTCCCTTGAACAGGTATTCTTGGGCGCCCTTTTTCAGTGCCTCAGTCTTATCCTTTTCGTTATCGAGCGGGGACAATATGATGATAGGTATGCTGCCAACTTGAGCGCGCACCTGAGTTAAAGCCTGAAGGCCGCGGCTATCTGGCACGCTCGGGTCCAGCAGGAGTACATCAATACCTCCTCTGGTAAGACGCTCGATTCCCACGGATAGTCTATCGGCGTACTCCAGAGTGAAGGTCCCCATTACTGACTGGGTTACCATCTTGCGTATCAGATAGGCTTCTTTACGGTCACCGGTAACCAGCAGAACCTTTATCGGTTTGCTATCGGTTTTTAACCTGACGGCCGGCTCTGAGCTAAGACTTTTTAGGGGAATCCTGTTTTGGGTCTTCTGCATTCACATCCACCTTTTCCATTTTTCATGGCGCTCAAGGCCGATTTATTTGCCAAGGCACTGCTCCGCTTTCCAATAAAGCGCATTATCCAGCTTTAGCTCTTTAATCGCTATTCAAGCACCATTGTCATTCAGTTTGGTCCGCTATCATTGATGACGGACATCCCCATAAAAAACTACATATTAGTAGTACGGCTGTATGCCTTGTTCATGCCGCTCATTCATCCAGCTCCAACAGCTAAAAAGCACAAGCCCATGAACTCCCAGCCTTGACTTACCGTACTTTTATATTTTTAGTCTTACCGTTGGCGAGTACAGCGTCTGAGGGAAAATAAGTAACCAGAAGCTGTACTCGACCATCTTCCACAGGGCCATCACACACCGTGACCGCCCCAGCTGCCATTGCCAGGTTACCATCACGGACCCCTTACAGCAGCTATTTAACCTGCTATTAATTAGTGTTGCGTAACCAGTCCTGTACCATCACACGAATAGTTTGCACTGGTGGTGGCTGAGCGTAAGTAGCTCGGGTATATCGGGTAGCCCGTGGGGAATCCCGCCATATTTTGTGTTGTGGTAGTAGCGTTTACCGTACTCATTATTAGCTGTGCCATCATCACGTCCATAGCTGTTTGCACAGTTACCAGCTCAGCCTTCTTGGCCGCTGTATCACCCCTGGTAGTAATTCCGGTGAAGTTGGGCAGAGCTATAGCCATCAGTATTCCCAGAATGGCGATGACGATTACCAACTCAATTAAGGTAAAACCCCCGTTGCTCTGATGTATCCTTCTGATTAACCCTTTCATTTGTTTAACCTCCTTATATTTTGGGATACTGTTTCATTTTCAAATTTCTCTCTTCTTACAATATTCACCTCCTGTCTTACTTGGCTATCCGGTTCCCTGACTGCTACTATTGTGAAGAACCGTCCGATATTAATCATTTTCTGACCTAAATTGGCCAATCGAGCTTATTCGGTTAGCCTCATGATTTAATCTATCAACATCATCCTCGGTAAAGAGCCTCCATCTTCTCCTATCTCTGTATTCGGGTAATTTTAAATTCCCCTGTCTGAGCCACCTGAGTAAAGTCGTCCTGCTAATGCCAACCATACGGCAAGCCTCGGAGGTTCTATAGTATTTTTGACCATTTATAGCTATGGGCATTTTACTAATCCTCCTGTCTTCTCCATACACATTAAACAGGCTTGCTCTATTTTGATACAGGTTGACATAGTTTGGTCGTATTAATATTAATACCACTGCGACTGTTTCTGGTGAACAATACTAACCCTAGTTTTAACTGGAGGATTTACCCTAAAATAACTCGACTCTCAGATTCCCCAATTGATATCAAGCCATCAACCGGCCAGGTTCAGTATATTTCTGGCTGAGTCTATATTTCCCCCTTAGGCTCTCTTTTTTAATGGATATTGAAGAGAATACGGGCCGTAAAGATATTTACTTAATTGTTGGTTCTTTCTGACGCTTATTTATGGTTCATTTACCCCTTTGCTGCTATTAATAACATTATTGAAACCTGTGAAAACCCGGCTTGAGATGGTGAAAAAACATATCTGGCCATTCAGCTATATCTAATAGCTGATAAGGAGACAGGATGCAAAATCTTCGGAGAAAAGAACCAGGAACAAATAAAAGTTTTGACCTACTCAATAAAATATGGAGAGAAGTAGGTTCCGCCAAACAGTTAGATACCATTATCACCAGTATCACGCAGATGGCCCGATATGCCCTCAATGCCTCGTTTTCATCGATGTATCTTCTTGACGAAAAAACGCAGGAGTTGTTCCTGAGGTGTACCAATGGTCCGATAGAAAATCAAATCAGGCGATTCCAAATGAATAATCAGGCTGGTATTACCGGCTGGGTAGCCCAGACCGGCCAGCCATTAATAGTCAATGATGTTAATAAAGACCCGCGTTTTAATAGATTAGTTGACGAAATTTATGGTTTCCCCACGAAGTCAATCATCTGTGTCCCGCTGATTATTCACCGTACAGTTATAGGTATCATCAAGGTAATTAATAAAGAGGGAGGCACTGATTTCGGCTGGCAGGACCTGCAAACCATGGTAGCCGTAGCCGCTACGGCGGCACTGACGGTAGAAAATCTCAAATTAAATGAATGTTTACAGGATTCCTATAAAAGTACTGTCAATGCTCTGGTGTCACTATCTGATGCCAAGGAAATCACCAGTGGCGGCCACTCAAAACGCGTAGCCCAATATGCTCTTATGGGAGCAACTAATCTCTCTCTCTCGGAAGAAGAGAAACGAAATATTGAGTATGCGGCCATTCTTCATGATATAGGTAAACTCGCTATCCCCGATAGCATATTGAACAAGTCTGGTACCTTAACTCACGAGGAATGGAGGATATTGCGCAGTCACCCGCAGATAAGCTTCAATCTGCTCAAAGTAATCCCCTTTCTTGTAGAAGCCAGCCAGCTTATTCTCTGTCACCACGAGAGATATGACGGTATGGGGTATCCCTACGGACTAAAAGGGGAAGCTATACCTATTGGAGCTCGCTTGATAGCAGTCGCAGACGCTTTTGACAATATGACTACGGCGCACGCTTACCGCGCGGCAATCAGTACGAGAGACGCCTTTGTAGAGTTAGGTAAATGCGTGGGTAGTCAATTCTGCCCGGTTGCGATAAAAGCATTCTACGCCGGTTTTCTCCGCACTCACCCGTCAGTCTAGTAATAACCCTCAGTCTGCAGGAAGCAGTGCTATCTATACCAGAGGTTCTACGAACCGATTGAACCAAAACCCGGACTACGCTATCTATCCAACCTCTTTGACCACTTGATATTTAAGTGCTAGAATTATCAACTAGGGGGATTCGAGGTTAAGGAGGAATACGGCGATGTCTGGGCATTCTAAGTGGTCAAAAATCAAACATCAAAAGGGTGTTGACGATGTCAAGAGGGGTAACCTTTTTACCAAGCTGACCCGGGAGATAATAATAGCCTCACGCGAAGGTGGCAGCAATCCTGGCGGCAACTTCCGCTTACGCCTTGCCATCCAGAAAGCACGCGATAGTAACATGCCCCTGGATAACATCGATAGAGCCATCAAGAAAGGCAGCGGCGAGCTTGGGGGAGGCAGCCTGATCGAGATGGTACTTGAAGGCTACGGACCCAGCGGTATAGCCGTAATGGTCAATGCCCTCTCGGACAATCGCAACCGGACCGTACAGGAAGTGCGGAGCACGTTTACCCGTCACGGCGGCAGTCTGGGAGAAAGCGGCTGCGTCTCCTGGCTTTTTAATTCCAGGGGAGTCATCAACATCATAGCCGAGAATATCGATGCCGACGAACTGGCCCTCACGGCGATAGACGCCGGCGCCGAGGACGTTCAGGTGGAAAGTGGCATTGTTGAAGTATATACCAAGCCGGAAGCGCTGGAAAAGGTCAGGGCAACCCTGGAACAGAAAAACGTGAAAATCGAATCAAGCGAGCTGCAAATGGTGCCAAAGACTCTGGTTAAACTCGATGAAAAAGCCGCTATGCAGGCATTGAAGTTGCTGGATAGGCTGGAGGAAATTGACGACATCCAGAACGTGTACAGCAATGCCGATATCCCCGATTCCGTCCTGGCGAGCCTGCAGACCTCATAATTTTAATTACTGATTTTAAATAGCCTTACTCCCAAGAGTCTCCTCAGAATATGAAATGAAAATTTTAGGAATCGACCCGGGCACAGTGGTGATGGGCTACGGTGTGGTCGAAAGCGAGAATGATGAACTTGCCCTGGTTGATTTCGGTGCTATCACGGTCCCGAAACGCTACCAAATCGGCGAACGTTTGAATTACCTCTATAACGAGCTTCTTAAAGTTATCCAACGCCACCACCCGGATGCCGTCGCCGTGGAGCAACCTTTTATCGCCAAAAACGTGAGGTCGGCTATGGCTATCGGCCGCGCCCAGGCGATAGCCCTCCTGGCCGCCGCCAGTAAGGGCATCCCGACCTATGAATATACGCCGGCGCAGGTGAAGCAGAGAGTAGCCAACTACGGGGCCAGCAGCAAGGAGCAGATTCAGGAGATGGTCAAACTCCAGCTCGGCCTGGCGGAAGTGCCCCAGCCGAACGATGCCGCCGATGCCCTAGCGGTGGCTATCTGCCATGTGCAGGAGATGCATATCAACAACCTGCTCGCCGGCCGGAAGGAAAGAGAATGATAGCCAGCCTTAGCGGTAAAGTAGAGTCGCTGGGGGGCGATTCGGCGATTATCAACGTGGGGGGTGTCGGCTTCAGAGTATATATGCCTACCACCGTCCTGAGCACGCTGGGGAAGCCCGGTGACGCTGTCAAGGTCTATACCCACCTCCACGTGCGCGAGGACAATATCGCGCTTTATGGCTTCGCCTCCACCGAGGAACTGTGGCTCTTCGAGACGCTCCTCGGGGTAACCGGACTGGGTCCAAAACTGTCACTGGCGATGCTTTCGGCGCTGAGCCCGGAGCAGATTACCATGGCCATCGCCACCGGCAGCATCGATATGCTGGACATGATTCCGGGCATCGGCAAGAAGGTAGCCAGCCGCATCATCCTGGAACTCAAGGAGAAAATCGGCGCGGGGTGGGTTATCAGTCCCGCTACCCAGATAGCCAAAGAAAATACGGACGTGCTGGCAGCGCTGACCTCCCTCGGGTATTCAGCCGCAGAAGCTGTCAGGGCCGTGGGCGCCCTGCCCGCCGACCGTGAGCTCAAGCTGGAGGAGAAGGTCAAGCTGGCTTTGCAGTACCTCGGCAGCAGGTAAGGAGTCCGTCAATGAAGGCGTCTGAGGGGAAAATCGGGAGGGTGTTTGTACTGAGGCTGGAGGACGGGGACATGGTGCCGGAGTGCATCGAGAAGTTCGCCGCGGAGAAGGGTATCAAGGTGGGGCAGGTGATTTTGATAGGTGGTATCGGGGGCGGACAGGTGGTAGTGGGGCCGAGGAAGAGCGATGAGATGCCGCCCGACCCCATGCTTATCCCTGTGGACGGCGCGCATGAGGTTGTGGGCGCGGGCATCATCGCGCCGGACAAGGACGGTAAGCCTGTGCTGCATATCCACGCATCTCTAGGCCGTGCCGGGCGGACGCTGACCGGCTGCCTGAGGCCGGGCGTAAAGACCTGGCTGGTGGGCGAGGCAATTATTTATGAGATTACGGGGACGAAAGCCAGACGCCTGCCCGATAAAGCCAGCGGGTTTGATTTGATGGAGATGTGAGCGTTATATAATAATGTCGGGGGAGAACTCTAAAAATGAAAAAAGATATCACCAGCAAGCGTATCAGAATTCAAGGATCACTACACCGAAACGAAATAGTCAAGAAGGTTGTAAATACATTCATAGAAAATGAGTATCACCAAAAAGGGAGAGGAGTTACTTTCCGCTATCCTGTTGAAAAACTACCAAATAATAAATATCTATATATCTCCAGACCCGGCCACAAAAAGAACTTCGACTTTAAAGTAGAAATAACAGAAGAAATGGTTGTTGAGGAAGGAAAACATAATCAAATAGCTCTATCCCTAAGAGAAATGAAACGGTATAACCCAAAGAAATTCAAAGTTTTTCTGGAAGCTATTGGAAAAATATTCCATTGTACAGAAAATGACGTTGACCGTCTGATAAAGAGATATCCCAATTTGAAGCAGTCGTTCCAAAATGGTGTTACTCCTGAAATTATCCTGAAGATACTTAAATGGATGTTCATAATGGAAGACATCGTTTACTGGGATGTCGAAGGGCGCGCATTTTTATATAACTATCTTCTATATGTAATTAATGAAGAAGATGAAAAAAGGCTTGAAGAAGCTATGGAAAAAGTAAAAACACCTGACAGATTAAAGAGTTTTATGAAAAAAGCAAATATAATATGGACACCATATAAGGACTAAATAAAATGAGTATTGATGAATATACAAACAGAGTATTTCTAAAAGATATATTCGATCTTCTTAAAAAATTACCGGATAAAAGTGTTGATATGGTTTTTGGTGACCCCGATTATAATGTAGGGGTGAAATATGATGGTAAATCTTATACAAAGACCTTTAATGAGTATATAGAATGGTATATAAATTTAACAAAGGAATCCCTTAGAGTTCTTAAAGACACAGGGAACATGTTCCTAATAAATTATCCGAAGCAAAATGCATATTTAAGGGTAAAATACTTAGACGATGTCTGCTATGAAGTTGCTGACTACGTTTGGATATATAACACAAATGTGGGACATACTCCGAAGCGTTTCACGACTGCTCACAGAAGCATATTACACTGTCGTAAGACAAAAAACAGTAAATTTTATAAAGATAACGTAGCAGTTCCTTATCAGAATCCTACTGATAGACGTATCCGAAGGAATATAGCAAATGGGTCAAAGGGAAGGATGCCTTATGATTGGCTTTATTTCAATCTTGTTAAAAATGTTAGCAAAGAAAAAACGATTCACACTTGTCAAATCCCACAACAGCTTTCAGAAGTATTTATAAAGAGTTGCACCTTGCCTGAGGACATTGTTTTAATTCTCTTTGGTGGAAGCGGCTCCGAAATAGAGGTATGCAAAGTTCTAAATAGACGATATATTTCCGCTGAGGTTAATGAAAAGTATTATACTATGATTCTAGACAGATTGGGCAAGGGACGAATAGAAGAAAAATATAAACTTAGGTCTACTCGTTATGAGAGAAAAAATCTAGAAGCTCAACTTAGTCTTCTTGAAGAAAGAGAGAAATATCAAATAACTTAGATTATTTCTATCTTCCCCCCAAAAAGGGGAGTAGCCTGCGGAGAGGGGGTTCATCCTGAAGGTTCACCCTGAAGGGCGGCAGCCCCTCTTTTTTTTTCCCCCTTCCCCTGAGGGGAAGGGGGAAAAAGTGGGATGGGATTGAGATAACGGATTGCTTCGTCCGCCCGAGGCGGACTCGCAATGACAACGGGGGTAGACTTTCACCCTCACCCTGCCCTCTCCCATCAAGGGAGAGGAGCATTTTTTAAGGGGTGAGATAGAGAGCGGTCCGTTCAGGCGAGAACGACCGCCGCATAGATGGCGAACGCGATAAAAACCACCACCGCCGCGATGCCAAGGTACATTCCGATACGCCCGGGGTGAAACTTATAGCCCAGGTAATCGCCCAGCGCCATGGCGGCCAGCGCCGCTATGACCAGCACAAAGATAGTCACCGGATTCCATTCCATATATTCTTCCTCCCCAATTAGTTACCCAATTATAGTGAAATTCGCGGTAAATTGACAACTTTACCGCAGGCTTATAGGGTAAATATACTGACTAAAATAAAAACTACCCCCGTTGTACCCGAAGCGGCGCACCTATATACTTTTTAGTAAATACAATATGCTCAGGAGGCACCATGTTCACCATGACATATCTGCTTTTCTGTATCCTTTTGCTGCTTGCCCTCGGGGCGGTCATCGCCTTCAGCTTCTTCGTCGTCAAGCCGCTGCAAACGCGCTGGGCTATCGATAACGCCCATAAAATCCTGATGTTCGGTAATAAAGCCCGGGACGATTGGCGTTTCCGCAACGTCTATCGCATCCTGGCCACCGCCCGCAATGACATGGAAGCGACAAAGCTGTGGCAGCAGCTCGACCGCATGAGATAGAAAAGTATGGGGGAAAACCCTCAGAAAAAGTAAAGGATAACCCGGTTGCCCCACCTATCAGCGTTTTTTTATACTCTGAGCGGAATGCGCTATAGACAGGAGGGGCTATGCCTTCGACGCAATATTTTCTTTTCAGCATCCTGATGTTCCTTTTCCTCGGGGCGGTCATCGCCTTCATCCATTACGTCATCCGGCCGCTACGGATACACTGGGCTATCACCGAGGCCCGCAAAATAGTCGCTAACAGAAATGTCAGCAACAACTGGCGGTTCCGCAACGTTTTCCGCACGCTCGCCACCGCCCGCAACGACCTCGAAGCCGCCGATCTCTGGCAAAAGCTAAGGGATATCCAGGAAATAGCCGAAAACTGGGCGTAGATTACGCTTAACATTCTTTTTCACTATAACCAATTATAAACCTCAGGAGAGGCCAGCGCCTCTCTTTTTCTTTTTTCTGGATAAGGCGAGATAGTCATTGCGAGGAGTCCCGATTCCATCGGGACGACGTGCCTGCACGCCGAAGTGCCTGCCTTCGCCGAAGCGGCTACGCGCAGGCAGGCGTTACGGCACGCAGGCGTGGCAATCTCCATCAATAAATTAAACCTAAGATAGAGATTGCTTCGCCCTCGGGCTGAACTCGGGCTGAAGCCTTCCGCTTTTAGCGGAATGGACTCGCAATGACACCGCCACCAAATGCAGACAATACAAATTGTATCCTTCATACCAACGGGATATACTATTCTCAGAGGGCGATTTAAGATAACAACGCGGAGGTGACATCATGGCGGAAAGAAATAAGCCAATATCAAAAGGAGAAACCGCACCGGACTTCACTCTCAAAGACCAGCACGGACAGGACTTCAAGCTATCCGACATGAAAGGCAAGCGGGTGCTGCTCTCCTTCCATCCCCTGGCCTGGACGGGTGTCTGCACACAGCAGATGAAGGCCCTGGAGGCTAACTATAAAACGATTACATCGTTGAACACAATCCCTGTTGGACTGAGCGTCGATGCCATACCGACTAAAAAGGCATGGGCGGACAACATGGGATTGAAACAACTGAGGATTCTTTCCGATTTCTGGCCTCACGGGGGAGTCGCCAGGCTCTACGGGCTTTTCCGGGAGCATGGCGGTACCTCGGAAAGGGCCAATGTCATCGTCGATGAAAAGGGCAAAGTGGCCTGGGTCAAGGTTTATGAAATCAGCCAGCTCCCCGATATCGACGAGGTCATCGGCGCACTGAAAAAGCTTTAGGAGGACTATTCCTGCGGAATGCCACAGTTCAAAATAGTCTCAGATTTTAAAATGACCGGCGACCAGCCCCAGGCGGTGGATAAGCTGGTGGAGGGGCTGGAAAAAGGCTATAAACACCAGACGCTGCTGGGAGTAACCGGCAGCGGCAAGACCTTCACCATGGCTAACGTCATCGAGAGGGTGCAGCGCCCCACGCTGGTCATCTGCCATAACAAGACACTGGCTGCCCAGCTATCCAGCGAGTTCAAGGAGTTTTTCCCGGAGAGCGCCGTCGAGTACTTCGTGAGCTACTACGACTACTACCAGCCGGAGGCCTATATCCCCCGCACCGATACCTATATCGAGAAAGACGTGGAAATCAACGAGGAAATCGATAAGCTGCGCCACGCCGCCACGCGCGCCCTCTTCGAACGGCGGGACGTCCTCATCGTGGCGTCAGTGTCCTGCATCTACGGCCTGGGAGAGCCGGAGGAGTACCGCAGCTTCGTCGTGAGCCTGAAACGCGGCCAACGCTACGGACGGCAGCAGCTTTTACGCCATCTCGTCGATATGCAATACGAGCGCAATGAGTTGGACCTGGCGCGGGGCAACTTCCGCATCCGCGGGGACACCCTGGAAATCCAGCCGGCCTACGAAGAGCTTGCCCTGCGCATCGAGTTCTTCGGCGATGACATCGACCGCATCATGTCTTTAGACCCGCTCACCGGAGAAATTTTGAGCGAGATGGACTCTGTTGATATTTACCCGGCCAAGCACTTTGTCACCTCGCACGATAAGCTGATGAGGGCTATCGAAGCCATCAAGACAGAGCTGGCCGGGAGACTTAAAGAACTACGGGGGCAGGATAAAATACTGGAGGCCACCCGACTCGAAGCGCGTACCAACTACGACCTGGAAATGCTGCGGGAGGCGGGCTACTGCACCGGCGTGGAGAACTACTCCCGCCACCTAGCCGAGCGGGCGCCGGGCAGTCCCCCCTGGACGCTGCTCAACTACTTTCCGGAGGACTTCCTGCTGTTTATCGACGAATCACACATGACGCTACCACAGATACGGGGCATGTTCCACGGCGACCGCTCCCGCAAGGAAACGCTCGTCGAGTACGGGTTCCGGTTGCCATCGGCGCTGGACAACCGCCCGCTGGACTTCAAAGAGTTCCAGGAGCGTATCAAACAGGTCGTGTTTACATCGGCGACGCCGGCGGCGTTCGAATACGAGCACAGCCAGCAGGTGGTCGAGCAATTGGTACGTCCCACCGGACTCTTAGAGCCGACCATCGAGGTCAAGCCGACGAAGGGTCAAATCGACGACCTGCTGGAGCAGATAAAGAGTCGTGTGGAGAAGAGCAACCGCTGCCTGGTGACCACCCTGACCAAGCGCATGGCCGAGGAACTCGCCGACTATCTTGTGGAGATGGGCGTCAAGACACACTACCTGCATTCGGAGGTGGACACGCTGGAGCGCGTCGAGATATTGCGGGACCTGCGCCTCGGCGTGTATGACGTCGTCGTTGGCATCAACCTGCTGAGGGAAGGCCTCGACCTGCCGGAGGTCAGCCTGGTCGCTATCCTCGACGCAGACAAAGAGGGGTTCTTGAGGGCGAAGGGGTCGCTGATACAGACGATGGGCCGCGCCTCCCGCCACATCGACGGGCATGTCATCATGTACGCGGACAACATGACAAAGTCCATGCGGGAAGCCATCGACGAGACGATGCGACGCCGGAAAATCCAGGAGGACTATAACCGCGAGCACGGCATCACGCCGCAGGGCATACGGAAGGCGATACGGGACATCACGGAGCGCGTGAAAGCCGCGGCGGTAGCCGAGACCCGCGCCGCCTATACTTACGAAGCCCCCGCCAAACGCGAGGACATCGCCCGACTCATCAAAGACCTGGAGACGCAGATGAAGCAGGCCGCCCGGGCTTTAGAGTTCGAGAAGGCGGCGCTGATACGGGACAGGATAATCGAGCTGCGGAAGGAAATGGTGATAGAGGATGGACAGCAGTTCGTTAAAAAACGATAGCGAGGACACCCCGCTCAAGAAGGACAGGGAGGAGAAGCTGCGCAAAAAGCGACAGAAGATAAAGCAGCACGGGAAGGGGCTGGGGAAGATATACCGGGATGCGGTGGAGAAACGCAAAAAGGGGGAGTGAGATAGCAGACAGGCGCTATTGAGGTGTTCTCAATATTCCCTTTTCGACATCAGCAGTAAAAATAATCCATGTCGGGATAAGAGGCGTACTTGTTGCTCCAGCTGGATATCAGTATGTGATGAAACGTGGTAAGAAAGTGGACAGCACGGGGAAAGCGAGGAGTATGGCTGTGGCAACAGCGAAAGGAACAAGATACGGAATAGTTCCTTTAAAAATAGTCGTTATCGGCACATCCCTGGATATCCCCTTGACCACGTAAACATTAACTCCGTCCGGCGGCGTAACCACGGCCATCATGCTCAGTAACGTAACCATAACCCCAAACCATATCGGGTCATATCCAAGATTGAGTACCATCGGGAAAAGGATTGGAACAACGAGTACTATACAGGCCATCGCATCTAAAAAAGTACCGAGTATGAAATAAAAGACGAGTATCAGTGCCATGACCACAAACCCTGGCAACGCCAGAGAACCGACCCAATCCGCTAAGACAGAGGGCATGTTTGTTCTGGTAATAAAATGACTGAAGACAGTAGCTCCGGCGATAAGGAGCATAATCATACAGGATATGCGCAAGCCGTCTTTGGTCGCGTCCAGGAACTTCTGCCAGGTAAGCTCGCCGTTAATAACACCGATAATCAGGGCGCCCACACTACCGATAGCTCCAGCCTGGGTCGGGGTGAACCAGCCGGCAAATAAGCCCCCCATGGTGACAAAAAATAATATCAGCGCATCAGCAACCCCACCTAATGATTTAAGTTTTTGTAGCCAGTTGGTAGATGGCCCGGGAGGTCCGGCGGCCGGGTCAAGCCGGCACCAAACAAGTACGGTGGCAATAAAAAGGATAGCCAGTATTATCCCGGGGATTATACCGCTGATGTAGAGTTTACCGATGGACTGCTCGGTTAATAGTCCGTAGACGATAAAGGAGGTGCTGGGCGGAATCATGATGCCCAGCCCGCCGGCAGTTGCCACGGTACCCGTGGCAAAGGTGTCATTGTAGTTGTATTTTTTCATTTCCGGCAGGGCCACTTTACCTATAGTGGCGGTGGTGGCTGACGTTGAACCGCAAACCGCACCGAAAGCGGCGGAGGCGGCGATGGCGGATACGGCCAGCCCGCCGGGCAGGCGTCCCAGCATCACATAGGCTGTGTTAAATAATTTTCTGCCAATCCCCGAGGCAAAGGCATAGCAACCCATCATGACAAACATGGGAATAACACTCAGAGGATAAGAAGTAAATTGGTCGAATACATCTCGTGGCAGCAAATTAATAGCGGCATCCGGCGAAACCAGGTAGGCAAAGCCAGCCATTCCCACCAGTGCCATGCTGAAAGCCATTGGCATGCCTATGGAAAAAAATAACAGCAGAACAATTACGCCGATAGAACCGATTACAATAGGGTTCATCTTCTTATAGTCTCCAGCAGTGAACTGACAAACTCTTTAAATAAAATTAAAACCATGGGGATGCAGCACACGGCTAGCCAGAGCGCAAAGGGATAAATTGTTATCTTTGCGGTAGCGGTAACCTCGTGATTGATTCTCAATGATTGGGCGTAATCGAAGCTTTGCCAGCAGAGGAGGATAAAAAGTGCCAGCCCGAGGAAAGCAACCAGACTGTGAATAATACCGATGGCGGGTTGGGGCAGCCGGTCGATCATCTCTATGCGGACATGTCTGCCGTCGATTTTGGAAATGGCCAGGGCGCCGGCGATGGCGATTACCTGGAGCAGGTAAACCGCCTCGATACCTGCCGGTAGAGGCCAGTGAAAAAGCTTGGCACCGACAACATCAATCATGGTGCCAAGAATCATACCGAGAACGCCCAGTATGGCGATACGCTCAAGCCAGACACTTAATCTGTAGTTGAACTTTTCCAGTCGGTTTAAAAAGGTGTTTATCTTCATTAATAACCCTTTATCCAGTCCGGGTTAACCAATCACCAGATTACAGCAAGTCCCGGAGAGGGCCAGGGAAATACGCCGACTCCCCGGGACTATCAATTCACACTCTTACCTTCGGCTGATCGGGATTTATCCCGGTTTCAGTCTCCGGCAGTTACGGCGCCGCTTACTATCGGCTTCGCCGGGTAACTATCCCTGTGGCAGTTTTACATCGAACGGACCTTTAATGCCCCGGTCCTTCTCCTGCTTTTGCCAATATTCGATGCGTGACTTTATATAGTCTACCCAGCCCTGGACGTCAGATTTTTTATACCCTTTGGCAACCATCGCATCTATGTATTTGGTGATTACTGGCTGCACCTGGTCCTTGAACCGCTTGCCTTCTGCTTCGGACAGGGTAAACACTTCATTACCCGGAATACTCAAAGAATAATTGATGCCATCGATGTCTATCTTATTCCACGTCTCCGCGTACTTTTCCGCGTATTCCTCGCTGACCTCATTGAAAATTTTCTGGATGTCCTTGGGGAGGGCATCCCATTTTGCCTTGTTCATGGCCAGGTAGAAGGTGTACATATTGCCCACCTGCCAGGCGAAGGTGGTGTACTTGCAGACATCGGCCATCTTGAAGGCTTTCAATGTTTCGATACCGACAAGAGTGCCGTCGACAACACCCTTGGAAACGGAGTCATACATCTCGCCCATGGGAATATCGCGCGGAGTGGCGCCCAGGGCCGCTATAGCTTCGGCAACTTCACCGGCACCCCGGAGGGTTTTGCCTTTGAGGTCCTCAAGCTTGGTTATCTTGTCATCATGCATCATCAGGCCGGCCGTGGTGCCGGCGTTGACCAGCAGCAGGTGCAGGCTATCCCATTCCTTCGGTTTGAATTTGTCCATGAAGTCCGTGGCGACGTGCGAACCAACCCAGCCAGTAGGATAGCCCAGCGGAAGGTCCAGGACTTCGCTTTGAGGGAACCGGCCGCGGTTATAGCCGATGTGCGCAAAAGCGATATCGGCGATGCCCTGTTCCAGGGCGTCAGGCGTCTGAGGTGCCTTGACAAGCGAACCGCCGGAATAGTAGGTGATTTCAACGCGTCCATTGGAGCGTGCCATGATTTCTTTGCCCCAAGCTTCCTGAAGCGGGGTAAAAAGGTGGGCAATCGGCAAATAGTTGGAAGAGGTTAATTTAATTACTTCTTGTGAGGCAGGTGTAGATTCAGTGCAACTACCTAAGAACAATGCACTTACTAAAATAACCATTAGTGAAATAAATAGTATCTTTTTCATTTCTACTCCTACAATTAAAAATAAATCTGAAATAACTGTTTTTTAATCCTTCCGATCACCTCCTTTGATTTAGTGGTTATTTGGGGCATAATTACATAATATGCGGCAATATTTATCTAAGAGCTGTACTGCATAGTAGAACAAATATTACATGGTTGTCAAGCTAATGTAAGCGTCCACGAATATTTAGCCTTCTCTTCGGCTATACAAAACGTAATCCTGTTAAGCATATTTACATCGCCAGACTGTGGTGGTATACTTTGAGACTGAAGCTCGCATAAGCTCTAATTTTAAATGGGAGGCTCCGAGATGACAATAAAAATTGTGACCGATAGTACCGCCGACCTGCCACCCCAGTTAGCTAAGGAGCATGGTATTACCGTTGTGCCGGTCTATCTGCGTTTTGGTGACGAGGTCTTTCACGACGGGGTGGATATCAGCGCGGACGAGTTTTATCGGAGGTTATCGCACGACCCTGTCCATCCCAGCACGACACAGCCAACTCCACAGGATTTTACCGATGTCTACAAGGGGCTAACTAAAAAGGCTGACGGGATTATTTCCATTCATGTATCCAGTAAGCTAAGCGGCACCTGTAACTCCGCGTTACAGGGTAAGGAAGCAGCAGGAAAAGAATGCCCTATCGAGGTGATTGACTCAGAGGTAGTTACGATGGGTCTGGGGCAACTGGCGATAGCCGCGAATACGCTGGCCCAGTCCGGTAAGAGCATGCAACAGGTGGCGGAAGGGGTTAAAAAGATGATTCCCAGCATCCGTGTGTTCGGTCTCCTCGATACCCTCAAATACCTGGCTCTGGGCGGGCGTATCGGTAAGGTGCAAGCGCTATTAGGCTCGGTATTAAATGTGAAGCCGATGCTGACCATCAAAAACGGGGTGCTGACGCCGGCCGGGCGGGTCCGCAGCCGGGCTAAGGGCACCGACATATTGTTCGACTTCGTGAAAAACGCCGCCGATATTCAGGATTTGGCCGTGGTGTATAACACGGAGCGTGAGGAAGCGCAAGCTTTTGTTAAGCGCCTGGGCGCTATCTTCCCCGAAGAGAAAATAAGGTTAGCGCAGCTGGGGCCGGCGCTGGGAGTCCACACCGGGCCGGGCATATTATTTATCTCTCTCAGGGGGAGGTCTATATAGCGTGGTGAAGAAGAGGGGGAGGGGATAAGGGGGGAATTTTAATAAAATATTTTTAAAAAACCATATGCAAAAGACCAAATATTTAGTAAACTATACACAATGAATTATTAGATTAGGTTGTGCTTTTTAAGGGAAAGATATGCAACAATTCTGGCTTGTGGTAGGAACAGAGAAAAATTGGGAAGTTGCTTTTCAAACGAACAATATCTGGGGATTAAAGGATTTTCGAGAATTATCTGCTTTATGGAATATGCTAAGAGAGGGCGACGGTTTATTATTTTATGTATCTAAACCTGTACACGGGATTGTTGGCTTTGGTAATATTGCAACAAAGTTCAGACAAACCAAGCCACTCTGGCCAGAGGAGATACGTAGAAACGAAGTCATCTGGCCGCTTAGGTTCGAGTTCGACATTGAATATTGCCTTCCACAACATCTCTGGAAAACGCAAAAATATACGTCTCATGACCTTCAATTAGTCACTAGGATGGTTTTTCAATGCTACCCAATTGAAGAAGTCAATTTGGCGAGAAATGCTTTGGGATTGTTACCCATAACAAGTAATATACCGATTAAAGTTGAGCTATCACACTCCCCAACGATGGGTAAAATTTCTCATGACGATGTTATGAATGACATTGCGGAGATAGGTAAAATCCAAGGTTTTATATCTGACAAAGAATATCTACTTGAAAGCACCCGTCTTGATGTTGTGTGGCGCCGAGTTGAACGTTCAGTACCTACATATGTGTTTGAAGTCCAGGTTGAGGGGGATATTTATCATGCGATGTCAAAATTAAAGCATGCCTTTGACCTTTGGAACAGTCATATTTTTTTGGTAGCTTCAAATAAAGAAAGAGGCAAGTATCAAGAACTACTTGCCGGTACTTTCCATGAAGTTGCTGATAAAATGCAATTCATTGAAATTAGTCTATTGAAAGAATTGCTAGGAAAGAAACGAGACTATAAAAACATGGAGGAAGCTCTGGGGATATTGAGAAGGTAAAATATTATTTCTTCTATCAGCGAATGGAAACATGATAATAACGGGAAATCAGAGAATGTGAGCTTATGGTCACTATAAAAATAGCCGAAGTCAGCCAATACGTTGAAAAGAAATTTAGCAGCTTCCGTAATGGAAGACTTGAAAGCCTTGAAAAATTTAAATTGAATGATGTGCTCATAAGAAATAATCCATACCTGTTCAAAGTAAAAAACGTATTGCTGACTCAAGACTTCGTCAAAATATTGCTCGACGCTTATTTATCCCCTCAAGAGGAAACCATATTCGGGAATTTTCTGGAAGGACTGGCAATATTTATAAATGAAAAAGCATACAATGGTTGGAAGTCTTCGACACAGGGCGTAGATTTAGAATTTAATAAAGATAATATACGATATATCGTGGCCATTAAATCTGGCCCGAATTGGGGAAATAGTAGCCAAGTCAGGAAGATGCGAGAGGATTTCCGGAAAGCTAAACAAATTATCCGTACAAGCAATTCAAACTTACACGTTATTGCGGTAAACGGATGCTGCTATGGAAGAAATTCTAAGCCCGATAAAGGTGACTATTATAAGTATTGCGGTCAAAAATTCTGGGAATTTATATCTGGAAATTCAGACTTATATTTAAAGATAATTAAACCTCTGGGATATTCAGCAAGGGAGAAAAACGACGAGTTTAAAGAAAAATACGCAGAGATAGTTAATAAATTTACATTAGAATTCAGTGATAAATTCGTGATTGATGGAAAAATTAACTGGGTCGCTCTGGTTCAATTCAATTCTGCTGAAACCAAGCCAATATTATAGTTTTCCCCCCTCCCCCTTACTTTTTGCCTCCTCCTCACGCTTCTTCTCCAGTTCTTCCAGCTGCTTTTTAACCTTGTCCTCGCCGACGACGCGGAATTTCTTGTTGGCCCAGTTGCCGATAAAGAAGTTGGTGCGGATGTTCCTTATCTCTTCCCACACGTCATATTCCTCGGTAAAGCGTTTTTGCTTGCTCTTATCGGAATCTTCATCCGGTTCATTAATATTAATGCCGTGCCTGGCCCTGGCGGCGTTTAGCTCGGCATCATCCTCACTTTCCACACCGATAACCTTCTTCATAAAAGAGAGAAAACCCATGATTACCTTCTTTCCAGTTTTTCACCGCATCCTTACAATCCTAACATATACCGATAGAGGTGAATCTGTCAATATTCCACGCCACCCCGAGATTCTTCCCCCGCCTAAGGCGGACTCAGAATGACAGTTGGCGAGGTTGGTAATGACAATATTCAACAATTTTTTCTACTACCATTGACAGGCATAACGTTATAGTGCATAATAGGGTACGTAAAAAGATTTTATGAAAAGAAAGGTATAAATGCTGAAAATCAGACTGCGGCGCGTGGGAGCCAGAGGAGAACCCAGTTACCGGGTAGTCGTCGCCGATAGCCGGGCGGCCCGCGATGGGGCGTTTGTTGAAATTATCGGAAACTTCAACCCACGAACCGAACCAGAAACGATAGTCATCAAAGAGGAGAGAGCACTGCACTGGCTAAGTCAGGGCGCTAAGCCGACAAATACCACTGCCAGACTGCTAGGCAAGGCAGGTATTCTGGAAAAGTTCAAACTTGTCAAGGAGAAATCATGAAAGACCTAGTGTTGTTCATCGCCAAGTCCATCGTCAATGACCCCGATGCAGTGAATGTCGACGAGGAAACCAACGAGGAGGGCATCACGCTGAAGTTACGCGTGGCCGATGATGACAAAGGGAGAATCATCGGCAAGCAAGGCCAGATAGCCCAGGCTATGCGCACCTTGCTCAGGGTAAAAGCAGCCAAAGCTCAGACCAGAGTCAGACTCGAGATTGTGTAACGAAATCCCCGAAAAGCGTACCACTTCGGAGATGGGGAGCCAGAACTCACTCACCCTTTTATGACCTGTGCCTCTCAAAAAAGAGAGGCAGGTAGATTAGCAACACTCTGAATTGACAAGCCGCTGATGTTATCAGCGGCTTTCCATGTTAAAAGAGGGTGTTCAATAATATTATCCTCGGGTTTCAACCTGAAGGCTTGAGCCGAGAATCCAATCCACCACTCCACCCCGAGATTCTTCCCCCGATTGCATCGGGGTCAGAATGACAAGGTGGGGGAAAGAAAGAGGCAGGATAGGTACGGATTGCTTCGCCCCCCGACAAGTCGGGGACTCGCAATGACAATTTAATATCCGTATTACAGCTTCCGTCGTTTCTGTATCTTCTCCACTACCGTAAGACGTACTATCGCCCGGCGCAAAGCTGCCTCAGCCCTGGCGGCGTCCAGACCGGGGGCATGCCTGTCCGCCAGGCGCTGCTCAGCGCGTTTCCTGGCCTCCTCGGCGCGGGCGATATCAATCTCCTCGGCCCGTTCCGCCTGGTCCGCCAGAACGATAACACGGTCGGGGCGCACCTCCAGAAAGCCGCCGGAGATAGCCAGCGATTCCTCTTCACCGCCTTTTCTGACCACCAGCTCGCCGGCCTGCAGGATGGTCATCAGCGGGGCGTGGTGGGGCAGAATGCCCAGCTGGCCTTCAACGCCGGGGGCGATAACAACATCCGCTTCCGCAGAATAAACGACACGCTCGGCGGTAACAATATCAATCTTCAAACTAGACATTAGCCTGTGCCTCTAATTTTTTGGCGGCTTCTGCCACCTCTTCGATGCCGCCAACCATGTAAAACGCCTGTTCCGGCAGGCTATCATACTTGCCCTCGAGGATTTCCTTAAAGCCCCGTACCGTATCCTCGACCTTAACGTATTTGCCGGGCCGACCGGTAAAGACCTCGGTGACGAACATGGGCTGGGAGAGGAACCTCTGGATACGGCGCGCCCTGTTTACGGAAAGCTTGTCTTCTTCGCTGAGCTCCTCGATGCCCAGGATGGCGATGATATCCTGGAGGTCCTTGTACCTCTGCAACACACGCTGCACCTCGCGGGCGACGCGGTAATGCTCCACGCCGACGATATCAGGGGAGAGGATACGGGAGGTCGAAGTAAGCGGGTCGACGGCCGGGTATAGACCCTGCTCGGCGATAGACCTTTCCAGCGCCACCACAGCATCGAGATGTCCGAAGGTAGTCACCACGCCGGGGTCGGTATAGTCGTCAGCGGGGACATAGATGGCCTGGAAAGAAGTAATCGAGCCTTTTTTCGTGGAGGTAATCCGCTCCTGAAGCTCGCCCATTTCCGTGGCCAGCGTCGGCTGGTAGCCCACCGCCGAGGGCATACGCCCCAGCAGCGCTGATACCTCCATGCCGGCCAGGGTATAACGGTAGATATTATCGATAAAGAGCAGGACGTCCTGGTTCTCAACATCGCGGAAATACTCCGCCATGGTCAGACCGGTCAGTCCCACACGAAGGCGCACGCCGGGCGGCTCGTTCATCTGTCCGAAGACCATTACCGTCTTATCAATGACGCCCGACTCCTTCATCTCCCGCCAGAGGTCGTTGCCCTCACGGGAGCGCTCCCCGATACCGGTAAAGACGGAAAAACCGCCGTGCATGGTGGCGATATTGCGGATAAGCTCCTGGATGATAACCGTTTTGCCCACCCCGGCACCGCCGTAGGCGCCGATTTTACCGCCCTTGGTAAACGGCACAATAAGGTCGATAACCTTGAGACCCGTCTCCAGGACCTGGGTGCTGGTCTCCTGCTCGTCAAAAGAGGGAGGCAGACGGTGTATGGGCCAGTGGTCATCGGCTTTAACATCGCCGAGGTTATCCAGAGGCGTCCCCATGACATCGAATAGCCGCCCCAGGGTAGCCCGGCCAACCGGTACCTTCAAAGCCGAACCGGTGTCAATGACCTCGGCGCCGCGTTCCAGCCCGTCGGTGGGTGAAAGAGCCAGGCAGCGCACCCAGTTGTTCCCTAAATGGTCCTGGACTTCAAGGACAATCTTGCCGCCGCCGGTCTGAATTTCAATAGAGTTGAATAATGCGGGCAGCTCATCGGGCGGAAACTCGACATCGACCACCGTACCTATTACCTGAGCTACTTTTCCCTTAGCCATAGCAACCTCACAAACTGTCAGATTTTCTATTATATTTTTTCAATACCAACCACACCACTCCGAGATTCTTCGCTTCGCTCAGAATGACAATGGGCAAAATCCCTCTCAATCTCCCCTTCGGCAGGCTCAGGGCAGGCCCTTTACGAAAGGGAGAGGAAACGGATTGCTTCGCTACGCTCGCAATGACAATTTTGTTTTCTCCTTATTAAATAATCCGCGGTTCATCTACTCTAACGCCACCACGCCTCCGGTAATGTCCAGAAGCTCCCTGGTAATGGCCTCCTGCCTGGCCTTGTTATAGAGCAGGGTCAGTTGACCGATAAGCTCACTGGCGCTATCGGTGGCATTTCTCATTGCTACCATACGGGCCGACTGCTCGCTGGCGATAGACTCCAGGATAGCGTGGTAAATTTCCATCTCTACGAAGCGGGGCAACAGCCCACCAAGCACCGCCTCGGCACCCGGCTCATAAATATAGTCGACATTCTCCGCCCGGGGTATCACGGCCGGCTCTACGGGCAATAACTGTTTCATGACCGGCCTCTGGACCATGGTGGAAACAAACTGCGCATAAGAAATGTAAACCATATCTATCGATTTATTTGTGTATTCATCGATGACGATATGGGAAATGGGGAGGGTATCCAGAAAGCCGGGCTGGTCACCGAGCTGGATGAACTCAGCACACATATCACAGCCATAACGTACCGAAAAGTCGCGACCTTTGCGCCCGACGGCGACGACTTCGACCTTAGCTTTCTGCTCCAGGATAAAGCTGGCAAGGCGCCGGTTCAGGTTGGCGTTAAGTCCGCCGCACAGACCGCGGTCGGGGGTGATATGCACGATGGCAATTTTCTCTAAAGGCCGCCGCTGCAGGAGAGGGTGCTGCAGGCCAATATCGGGCAGGGCAGCCAGGTCGGCGATGACCTGCTCGATTTTCTGAGAGTAGGGCCGCCCGGCCAGGCCGCGCTCCTGCGCCTTCCTCATCTTGGAGGCGGCAATCATCTCCATAGCCCGGGTAATCTTGGCGATGTTCTGGACGCCCTTGATGCGGCGGCGCACTTTACGAATATCTGGCATATTTTTCTATAATCCTAACTTTTTTTCATCAATTCCATATTTCTTTAGCATGGAATCAGTCTTATTCTTATGTCTACAAATAAAGTCTCTTGGTGACAATGGCTCTATCGGCTCTACTGGTTGTTCACCTAGGGGTGGAGGTGGTGCAGGGGAAGGTTTCTCCTTCTCTATCTCATAGCCTACTACCTCTTTATCTTTTACAGAAATCCAGAGTTTGAATAGACGTTCGATATAGACCACATCAACATCATAAATTAAGGCATCAGATGAACGTTTGGGTTCACCAGTGCGTACTCGCTGACATGTTTTCAGCTTTCCCTCTACTTGATGAATTATAACTCCCTCGGTGGAATACAGCTGAATCCCATAAAACTCTGTAACTTCTCCATTCCACTCCTTTTTGGCGAAGCCTCTTGCTATTCGCTTAACTTCATCAAGTAGTAAACTCTCCTCTGGCATCTCCCTCTTCCCTCTATATTATTTCGCCACAAACCCCTGCTTGAACTCGGTGATAGCTTTTTTCAGGGTCTCTTCGCTTTCTTTGTTGAGAGCTTTGGTGGTAGCTATATCTTTACCAAGTTTAACATAGCTGCTTTCCACGAACCGGTAGAAGTCAGCTTCGAAGGTAATGATTTTATCCATAGGTATATCGTCCATGTAACCGTTGATAACGGTATAGAGAATCATGACCTGTTTTTCCAGAGATACGGGGACATACTGGCTCTGCTTCAAGACTTCCTGGATGCGCTGGCCGCGTTCGAGCTGCGAGCGGGTCGCCTTATCAAGCTCGGCGGTGCCGAACTGGGCGAAGGCCGCCACCTCGCGGTACTGGCCCATGTCCAGCTTGAGCCGTCCAGCCACCTGCTTCATGGCCGATGTCTGTGCCTTGCTGCCCACGCGGGACACCGAGATGCCCACGTTCAGGGCAGGCTTGATACCGGCGTTAAATAAGTCCGACTCCAGGTAAAGCTGGCCATCGGTAATGGAAATAACGTTGGTGGGGATATAGGCGGAGACGTCACCCGCCTGCGTTTCGATGATGGGCAGAGCCGTCAGCGAGCCGCCGCCGTACTCTTTATCATATTTCGCCGCCCTTTCCAGCAGGCGGCTGTGCAGGTAAAAAACGTCGCCGGGATATGCTTCACGACCGGGCGGTCGGCGCAGCAACAGGGAAAGCTGGCGGTAAGCCCAGGCATGCTTGGAAAGGTCGTCATAGATAATCAGGACGTCTTTGCCCTGCTCCATGAACTCCTCGCCCATAGCGCAGCCGGCATAGGGCG
>CAYQZZ010000009.1:0-47752 GCA_964422155.1 uncultured Dehalococcoidaceae bacterium
AGTGAGCAGGCCGAGGTAGGTATTTTTCTGGGATTCCGGAACGAAATCGAGCAGGAGCACGGGCAGGGTGATAGTGTGGAGGCTCTGCCAGAGGGCGGTGAGAGCAAAACCGAAGAGGGTTATCTTGACATAATCCAGACGGCGGAATATTGTACTGTTTTCGTTTGACATGGCTATTACTTTTTAGAAGCATAGCAGAGATAGAGCAGAGGGGGCAAGGTTAAAATCCGAAATCCTGATATCGAAGTATGGAACGAAGGGAATAACCAAGATACAAGAAACAATAACCAAACGAGAAAAAACTCAAAACTAAAAGCGCAAAATCCAAAGCCATAGTCTCGTTTCAGATTTCACCGGATATAAAGCACTTTTATTTTTCTTGACGTCTGGATTCAGTATATAATCAATGATGTCATGACAAGCAGTTACCCTCTTATCGAAGAGATACACATGGCACCCGATGCCGCCTGGTGCTTTGAAGCCTTCGCGCCGCGGCCTTTCAGCTTTTATCTGGACAGCGGCATGGACCCTCAAAAGCTGGGGCGCTATTCTTTCATGGGCAGCAATCCTTTCCTGGTGCTGAGGAGCAAAGGCGACGCGATAACCCTGATTAAAGACGGGGTGGAGGAGGTCAGGCGGGGTAATCCCTTCGACGTGCTCGGCGAGTTGCTGGAGGCGTATTCTCTCGACGGCAATAAAGCGGGTATACCTTTTATCGGCGGGGTGGTGGGATATTTCAGCTATGATTTGTGCCACTTCATCGAGCGCCTGCCGACCAACGCCGTTGACGATTTACAGCTTCCCGAGTGCTACCTGGGTTTCTACGATGCCATCGTGGCGTTCGACCATAAAGAGAACAAAGCCTATCTGGTGTCCACCGGATTTCCAGAGCTAGGAGAAGGTAAAAGGCAGCGCCGGGCTGAAGAAAGACTGAATGAGCTGAGGAGCCTCGTTTTACTTTCTCCACCTCTCCATGAAATTAAAGAAACCGCATCCGGGAAAGGTATCGTGCTTAAAGCCAATTTCTCTCATGAGGGATACCTTAAAGCGGTGGCTACAGCCCGGGAATATATCTGCGCCGGCGATATCTTCCAGGTGAACCTTTCGCAGAGACTGGAGGTCGATATGAACACCACGCCGTATGAGCTTTATAAGCGCCTGCGAAAAATAAATCCGGCGCCGTTCGCCAGCTATTTTAACTTCGATGGGGTAAGCATCGTCGGCGCTTCGCCGGAAAGGTTTTTAAAGCTCAGGGGCGATTGGGTGGAAACGCGCCCCATCAAGGGCACCAAGCCGCGCGGCAGTACTCCTGAGGAAGATAAGGCACTGGCCGAAAGCCTGCTGAAAAGCGCCAAGGACCGGGCGGAAAACATCATGATTGTCGACCTCGAACGGAACGATATCGGGCGGGTCTGCCGCTACGGCACGGTAAAGGTTAAAGAACTGGCGATTCTGGAGACGTATCCCACCGTTTTTCACCTGACCTCGACCGTGGTGGGGCAGATGAGGGAGGGGAAAAGCCGCATCGACCTGCTAAAAGCCACCTTTCCCGGCGGCTCCATTACAGGAGCGCCCAAAGTGCGGGCTATGGAAATCATCGACGAGCTGGAACCGACCCGCCGCAGCGTTTACACCGGCTCGCTGGGCTACCTCAGCTTCGGCGGGGATATGGACCTGGATATCGTTATCCGGACGATTATCGTCAAGGACGGCAGAGCCTATTTCCAGGTGGGGGGCGCCATCGTTTACGACTCCCAGCCGGAGGCGGAGTATATCGAGACGCTGGACAAAGGTAAAGCATTAATACAGGCCCTCAGCCTTTCACCTCAGGGGGACGTGGAGATAGTGTCGTGATTCTGGTGATAGATAACTACGATTCTTTTACCTATAACCTGGTACAGTACCTGGGAGAACTGGGGCAGGAGCCGGTGGCATACCGTAACGATGCGATAACCCTGGAGCAAATCGAGGACATGTCTCCGAGCCATATCATCATCTCTCCGGGTCCCTGCACGCCGCTGGAAGCAGGCATTTCCAATGATGTCATCCGTTATTTTCGCGGGAGGATTCCCATCCTGGGGGTGTGCCTGGGGCACCAGTGCATCGGCTATGTGTACGGGGGGTTGATAAAGCGGGCGACGCTCCCCATGCACGGTAAGGAGTCGCTTATCTACCACGATGGCGAGACCGTCTTCCGGGGACTGCCTTCGCCGCTGGTGGGGGGGCGCTATCACTCCCTGGTTATTGATACAGAGAGCGTGCCGGCATCGCTGGAGGTCTCGGCGAAGACCGGGGACGGGGTGATTATGGGGGTGAGAAACCGGCGGGACATCGTCGAGGGCGTACAGTTCCACCCGGAATCGATTATGACGCCGACCGGACATAATATATTGTTTAATTTTTTGAATATACACATATAAAGTAACAATAACCAAAATACAAGATACAATGACCAAACAATAACCAATAATTAAATTCAAATAACCAAACGTTTGGTTATTGAATATTGAGATTTGTTTGGAGCTTGTTTCTTGGTTATTGGACGGCTTGGTCAGAAAGGATGCCAAAATGGATGAGAAAATCTATTTAAACGGCTCGCTGGTGCCGCGTTCCAGGGCGCGCATATCCGTCTTCGACCATGGTTTTCTCTACGGCTATGGGCTGTTCGAGACGATGCGTGCCTATAACGGGAAAATCTTTCTCCTGGAGCCACATATAAAGCGACTGTCCGGTTCGGCGGAAATCATCGGGCTGGGTCAAAAGCTGGCCGGCATCGACCTGGCGAAAGCCTGCCGGGACACTCTCGAAGCAAATAATCTCAAAGATGCCCGCGTACGCCTGACCGTCACGAACGGGGAGTCGGACACTTTACCATGGACAGACGCCGGCGGTAAACCTACTGTGGTGGTGACTGCCCAGCCTTATACGCCTTTTTCAGCGGAAAAATACGGTGAGGGTTTTAGGGTCGGCATAGCGTCGGTACGCCGCTACCGCCAGTCTGTAGTTGCCAGCATGAAATCGGTCAATTATTTAGCCAGCGTCATGGCGAGGATGGAAGCTGCGGCACACGGGCTGGATGAAGCGCTCCTCCTGAACGATGACGGGTATATCGCCGAAGGGGGCGGGAGCAATGTCTTTTTCGTGAAGTCGGCGTCTCTAGTGACGCCGTCCCTGGATAGCGGCGTCCTGCCGGGCGTTACACGGGAGATGGTGATGGAACTGGCTGATGGTCTGGGTACAGGTGTTACCGAGGGTACGGTGGGCCTGGGCATCATCAAGCGGTGCGACGAGGCTTTCATGACAAACGCGATGATAGAGATAATGCCGCTAACGGCGGTGAGGGATGAAAGCGGGAACGTAGTGAGTATCGGTGGGGGGAAGCCGGGCAAAGTTACACGCCGGCTGATGGCGGCTTACAGAGAGAGGGTGGAAAGGGAGACCGGGTAATAAAAGACAAGTAACAAGGAATAAGATACAATAACCAAGTATTAAGTGCCGAGAATCAAATATCCGCAGGAAATATCAAAACAAATAATATTTTATCCGCTATACTTATATTTGAGTTCAGGTTATGGATTACTACGACAACGTAAAGAGAGCGATTCAATTTATAGAGGAGAATTTGAAGGAGGAAATATACGTAGATGATGTGGCGAGAGAGGCTTTCTGTTCGCAATTTCATTTTACGCGTATTTTTCTGGAATTGACAGGAGATACTCCCGGCGCGTATTTGAGAAAACGCAGATTGACCGAAGCCGCCAACGACATTTTTACCGGGAGAAACATCATTGAGGTGGCATTCGATTATCACTTTAACTCGCAGGAGGCCTTTACACGCAGTTTCAAGGAATATTTTTCAATGACTCCGGGTCTCTACAAAAGAAATAAACCAAGCAATATGGGATTGCCAAAGCCTGAACTCAAAGAAAATTCAATTGTTATAAAGGGAGGAAAAACATTAATGAATAAAGAACCTGAAATAAAGGAATTACAAGAGTTTAAGATAATCGGATATCCCTATTACGGAATTCCGGATAGAATCCCTGAAATGTGGCAGAAATTTGAAGGCATATACAAAAGCATTTATAAAAAGGATTTTTATGAGAATGGTAAAGCCAGAGAAAAAACAATTGCGTTCATGTTTAACTGCTCTCGGGAATTAAACTACATGATATCCGTAGAGGCAGATACTCTGGATACAAATATACCTATAGAGTTTGTCGGTAAAATTATTCCGGCCGCTACGTGGGCTTTCTTTGAAGTAACCGGAGAAGATATCGATGATACCATGGCTTATGCCCACAGCGAATGGTTTCCCAAATCAGGATATGAGTATTCGATGTGCTGTGAGATGGAAGTACGTAATGAGGGGTATAAAGGTGATGCAAAGGGAACCTTCTACTATTGTTATCCGATAAGGAAAAGGAAAAAATCGTTATCCGCTAGGGAAAAGAACAAAATAAAAACTTGGGTCTTGATTTAAGGCTTTTTACACCGAAGATAATTGGTAATATGCCACTCTTATCTTCGGTGTATTTTTTTACCAGAATTCCGTCTGGGATATGTGCTCGGTGTCACGGATGATTTTTCTGATACCGTCACGGGTCATATCGTCTGTAATCGGCTCAACTTCCGAAACGGGTAATCCTTCTTTATTTTTCGCTGCCCGCCAGCTGACGACATATCCCGGCACCAGCGCCTGGCAAAAATCGGTTTTACCGCAGCACGAAGAATCAACCATCGCATGGCTGAGGACATAGAGGACTTCCCGCCCGTTGTATTTCAATCGTACCTCTTTTTGAGGGGTATAATACCCGGCGGGGGCCTGGATATCGCGGTTCAATTCAAGGTGAGTGTACCTGGTCATCTGCGGTCGCTCCGTAGCTAGGGATAGATGGCTATCGCTTCGAGGCCGGTCGTTTCCTTCAGGCCGAGCATGATATTCATATCCTGGATAGCCTGCCCCGCCGCCCCTTTAACCAGGTTGTCGAGCGCGCTGATAACGATAAAACGTCCGGTCCTATGGTCGATGGTGGGGAAGATATGGCAGTAGTTACTGCCCAGGGTATGCTTGGTGTGAGGCGATGCCCCTACAATCCTGAGGAAAGGCTCATTTTTATAGAAGTCGCGGTACAGAGCCGCCAATTTTTCCTCTCCCTTTTTGCCTTCGGGTATCCTGCCCGGAACCAGTGGAGCGTAGGCGGTGGTCAGTATTCCCCGGGTCATGGGTATCAGGTGGGGGATAAAGGTTATAGCCGGGGACACATCGGGATTAAGCAGCTTTATTTCCTGCGTTATCTCGGGCAGGTGGCGGTGTCCGCCCAGGGCATAGGCGGTAACGTCCTCATCAACCTCAGAAAAATGGGTGGTCAGGCTCAGGGTACGGCCAGCCCCGGAGGTGCCGGACTTACTATCGATGATAATATCAGGCTCGATGATACCCTCTTTAACGGCGGGGGCTAAAGCCAGTATCGCCCCGGTAGGGTAGCACCCCGGCACAGCTACCAATTGCGCCGATTTTATTTTAGCGCGATAAAGCTCCGGCAGGCCGAAGACAGCCTCTGCCAGCAGATGCGGGGCGGGATGGGTGAAACCGTACCACTGCGGGTATTCCGCCGCATCGCGAAGTCGAAAATCAGCGCTGATATCCATCACCTTGATGCCTTTTTCGAGCAGCGGAATAACTTCCTGGGCGCTCTCTTTATGCGGCATGGCCGAGAAAGCCAAATCCACCTCTCCCAGCTTCGCTGCGATGGTCAGTCCCGTGCTCCTCAGGTGGGGGAAGAAATCGTCCAGGTTTTGCCCGGCGGAGCTCCGTCCCGTGACTGAAGTAAGCTGTACTTCCGGGTGTTGACATAACAGACGCGCCAGCTCGACGCCGGCATAGCCGGTAACATTGATAATACCCACTCTGGTCTTGCCCATTTCACGAGTCCTCTTTATTCGTGATTATTTAATAATGTCATTCTGGCGCAGGCCAGAATCCACAACCCCTTTTTCCCCTGGATTCCAGCCTTCGCTGGAATGACAATTGTGGGAAGGCTGGAATGACACCAAACTATTGCTAAACGCTCTCTTTATTCTTATTTTAACTAAAAGTATAGCATAAGAGTGACCGTATTGATACTGAGATGACGGGTAGGGGGTGGCCGTCTGACCGCCCCGAATGTCTTTTAGACATGAATATACATTATTTTGTGCACAATTAATTCGTGTTTATTCGTGCGCGAGACTTGACATGAGCCTAACAATAGTTTATTGTTTATAGCAAATAGCTTCAAAGAAGGAGGAATCATGCAAGCATATTGTGTCAAATGCCGCGCCAAGAAGGAAATGAGTAATCCTAAGGCCATCACTATGAAGAATGGCAAGCCGGCGACGCAGGGTATATGTCCGTCCTGCGGCACCAAAATGTTCAGAATCGGCAAGAGATAAAGTCGGTATCTGAAAGGGATTTAAACATAAACTGAGGCTGGATATCTCCCATTGAGGGGTATCCAGCCTTTTGTTTGCCTTCGAGCGTGATATGTGGTTAATTACCTGCCGGACCAAGCGGTCACATACTTTCGAACCAGGCTAACAGTATTGGTTACGTTGAGCTTGCGGAATATTAGAGAGAACCGATTTTCCAATTCTTTCATCATAGCCCGGTGGTTCGATTCCGGGAGGTGCCACAGCTCTTTTTTAAAATCGCCGAAAGCCCTCTTACGCGTTTTGTAGATAAACTGTTCCTCGGTTTCTCCAGCCTTTCTCTCCTCGGTGTAGGTGGTGTCAAGGTGTTGGTGTATCGTCGCCAGCAGGTCTTCGGGGAAGTGGGGACTATCGAAGACAATATTCTGGAAGCCGGTAGCGAGATGCACCTCGACCGTGTCAACCTGTGGGAACATATCAAAGGCTTCATCGGGCAGAGTGGAAGCGCCGTGCTGGACAGCCCCGCCCAGTCCGTACTCATCCCGTGCTATTCTGGAAAGCTCTTTCAGGGTATTGAAGTCAATACTGACCTGGGCGACCGAACCATCGGGTAAGACCACGCCGCCATGCGACGTCCCGGTCTGCACGCTGATTTTGGAAATGCCTTCAATTTCCTTACCCAGATAGCGGCGATAGCCATTCATAAAAGCCTTGAGGTCGGCTACCGTGCTGTTGCCCTTACCTATTTCGCCGATTTCACCGCCAACGGAGATGGTGACGCCTTCCGGCTCGATGCTGCGTATGAAACGGGTCATTTCCGACGTTACTTCCGAGTTCTTCGCCTGCTGTTCTTCGAGGGTGGCTTTGGAAAGGTCAACGAGGGTGGAGGCATCAATATCAATATTGAAGAAGCCGGCATCGACAGATTCACGTATCAGTTCCTTAATATCGTTCAGCTCTTCTTCGGGGTTTTGACGGTACATAGCCCGTCTGACCTGGAAGTGGTCTCCCTGGATAAAGACCGGCCCCTGGAATCCTTCCCTGACGGCGGCGGCCAGGATGCAGGTAGCGTACTCGCCGGGATTTTGCGCGGTATAGCCAATCTCGGAACGGGCTATCTCGAAGATAAAAGCCCCCACGCCGTCTTTAGCGGCCGCTCTGAAGACCGCCCTGGCAATATGATAGGTGATACCGCGGATATTGATGGCCGGTACGGTAATGCCGCGGTAAAGCCCCTTGCCGGCAGCCTGGTAAAGATTATGAATACTGGCGGGGAAAATACCCAGTCTGAGAGCCATCTCCCGGATGATGCGCTGGTGTTCAACTTTTATCCGGGGGTCAGCCTCGAAGACAGCCTGCTCAATCAGGGTATCGATATTATTTTTCATGGTTCTGGCGTGTTCTGACTCGCTGGGCATTTTTCCTTTTTCCATTGTTCAGTATAGTGCGGCGACCGTTATATCTATCAACGTCATACTGAGTTACCGGGTCGACCAGGTTGAGCTTGCCGTAGATGTTTTCCAGGGGGACGGAGGAAATTTTACCGTTTCTAACGCAGACCATCTTTCCATAATTCTCATTCTCGATTAAATCAACGGCAGCAATGCCGAAGTAGCGGCCCATTCTGCGGTCGTAGGCACAGGGGGCGCCGCCACGCTGAAGGTGGCTGAGCACGACGCTTCTTGTTTCGAGTTTAGTGCCTTTTTCGATTTCCCGGGCGACAAGTTCGCCGATACCACCGAGGGCTTTATGCCCGAAGCTGTCCGTGCCTTCTTTCCTGACGGTCTCGGTCCCACCTACAGACTTGGCTCCCTCAGCCGCTATAATAATTTCATACCTGGCACCGGACCTTCTCCCTTCCATGACCAGTTCGTTCACTCTATCGAAGGAGAAGTCACATTCCGGGATTAAGATGATATAGGCTCCGCAAGCCTCGCCGCCTTCGAGGGCCAGCCAGCCGGCGGTCCTTCCCATGGTTTCCACCACGAAAATCCTTCGGTGAGAACCGGCGGTTGTCCTCAGCCGGTCTACTTCTTCTACAATGACGTTAAGGGCAGTTTCGTATCCCAGAGCGTAGTCGGTCTCGGGGAGGTCTTTATCTATCGTTTTCGGGATGCCGATAACATTGACGCCTTCTTTAGAAAACCGGGTGGCGATAGCCAACGTGCCGTCGCCGCCGATAGCGATGACGGCTTCCAGTCCGAGTCTTTCAATGTTCTCTATAACCAGTTGGGAGCATTCGTTCTTGGGGTCGTAGGGACTCAGGCGTGAAGTGCCCAGCATGGTGCCGCCGTACCTATCCCATGTCCTGACGATATCCGGGTTAAGGGGTATGATATGTCCGGCAGTATCCCAGGTGGATGGGTCGACGCTAACCAGTCCTTTCCAGCCGTCCCGGATACCCAGGACTTCGTAGCGGACGCCTCTTTCCCACTCGAGGCGTTCATCCATGGCGGTTTTGACCACCCATTTAAGTGCGGGGTTCAATCCGGCGCAGTCGCCGCCGCCGGTGAGCACACCGATTCTGCTTTTTTTCATAATAACTCTATTTAAGATTATAGAATCAGTATCCTATGATGTCAAAGAGAGTCAGGCCGATATAGTGATGATAGGTGAGATGATGAGTCACAGCAAGGGTGTCGGCACTTGTACTGGCTCAGGGCTAGCCAGCAAATAAATAAGGCAAGGCCTATATTTACTGATAGGTGATTGCCCTTCGGCTGGACTTATTAGAGAAAAGGGAGTAGAATCAATATGCTATGAATGGGGTGGTTAAAAGAACATCCGGTTTTCCAGGAAGGCAAAAATAGGAGCACCTGGCTCGGTTGAGCAGGTGCTCTTTAAGTTAAGGAGGTAACGTTAATGCAGTCAAGTCTGATTGGTAAAATTGAAAAAGCCAAACGCTATGCTCAGGAAACAGACCGGGTTACCTTCCGAGAACTGGCGGTTAGATTCCGCGGTGAGAATAGTGATTATGAAGTCAACCTTAAGGACGGCAAGTGGCATTGCACGTGCAGTTTTTTCTCCAAGTGGGGTCTGTGCAGTCATACTATGGCTATGGAACAAATCCTGGCCAACATGCTCCCTCCGGAAGCTATTAAGACACCGGATACTTCTAACCCGTTAAAAGGGGATTAATATCGGTACCAGCAAGACCTGTCCGGGGGGATTATCATGTCTTTTATCTTCGGCTAATCATATGTAAAAATATCCGGGTTAAGTATGAATTTCGTAGAAAAGCTGGCTCAGACCAGTAAAAAGAACCATAGCCTGCTGTGCGTCGGGCTTGACCCCGACCCGGCTCTAATGCCGGACGGAATCGGGATTTTTGAGTTCAATAAGGCGATTATCGACGCTACGGCGGACCTGGTATGCGCCTACAAGCCGAATATCGCCTTTTACGAGGCAGCGGGCAATACCGGGCTGGATGCCTTGAAGCGAACGAGGGAATATATACCGGAGAGTATTCCCGTAATTATCGATGCCAAGCGCGGTGATATCGGCAATACGGCCAGGGCCTATGCGCGGAGCCTTTTCGACCTTTATAATTTCGATGCCACTACGGTGAGTCCTTACCTTGGCTTCGACTCGCTGGAACCTTTTATACAATACCGTGACCGCGGCATCCTGGTTCTTTGCCGCACCTCCAACGCCGGCGCGGTCGATTTCCAGTCGCTTTCCTGTAAGACTAAAGGCGGCCATAAGATGCTTTTTGAAATAGTCGCCGAGAAGGTCAACGAGTGGAACAAGCACGGCAACCTGGGGCTGGTGGTGGGGGCTACCTACCCCGAGGAATTGAAGCTGATAAGGGAGAGGTATCCGGAGATGACGCTCCTGATACCCGGGGTCGGGGCGCAGGGTGGAGAGCTCGAGCAGGTGGTTAAGTACGGCGTGGATGCCGGCCGGCGGAAAACCATTATCAATTCATCACGGCAGGTACTTTACGCCTCTAAAGGTAAGGACTTTGCCACGGCGGCCCGAAAAGCAGCCAGAGAGTTGAGAGACCGGATTAATAGCTATCTGGCAAATCCTGCACAGTGACGGTAATCCTGGAATGGTCCTGGAAATTAAGCTCGGTGATGTGGTCCGATTGAAAAAGGTTCACCCCTGTGGCGGCTATGATTGGCAGGTGGTGAGGCTGGGTGCCGATATCGGCATGAAGTGTCTCAAGTGCGGACGGCGCGTCCTCGTGGCGAGGAGTGTCTTCGAGAGCAGAGTTAAAGAGTTTGTTTCACGTGGGAGTGACGGAACGTAGCTATCGTCTTAATCGCTTCAAACGGCGCTTTCCCGGACAGTTTGATGACGGCTTCCTTTTTGATGCAGGATATCGGCGATACTCTTGCTCAGGCTATGTGCGCTGAGGGGCTTGATAAGGTACTGAGCGGCACCCATGCGTAAAGTCCTCCGACGCTGTACTGATTCGGCAATAGCCGTAAGCACGACAATGGGAATTTTAGATAATTCCGGGTCGCGTTTAACTTCGCGAAGTATCGACCAGCCATCGGGTCCGGGCAAGCGCAGGTCCAGCAGTATTAGAGCGATGTTGTTCTCTCTGATGATTTCCATTCCTGTCTTACCGTCACTGGCTTTAAGCACGAGATAGCCTTCGAGTTCCAGCACCCGGGAGACGAAGTTCTGAATATCAACGTCATCCTCAATAATCAGTATCGTCTTGACCCTGGGTTTCCTGAAAACAGTCTTTTTCCCGGTGTTTTTAATATCTGTCTGGTATGTATCCATAATTTCATTTATAGAGTAGCAGTAATTTGTATAGATACGTGTAAAGATAGTTAACAGAATATTAAGTTATCATGAAGCTTATGTAAATATTATACCATAATGTGTCAAATGAGGTCATTTAATTGCCAAATGGCGAATATATTGTGCATAAATACATTGTCACATGGCACTAATTGCCCAGTATTAACGATAACGTTAAATATTGTCAAGTTCGGGTTCGGGGTGATATGATGACAATAACCAAAGGGGGTGGGGAGGAGTCGTGAGAGTTGTTCGGCCAGCCAGCGTAGCTCAGGGGTAGAGCAGCGGTTTCGTAAACCGCTTGTCGAGGGTTCGATTCCCCCCGCTGGCTCCATTTTTTAAAGCTAATCCTCTCCTGTAAAAATAATGAATCTGAAAATAGGAAATATTGGTGAAAACAACAATAAAGAAGTTAGACTCCCTATGTTCGAGTGTTCTGTAGAAGGCGATGAGTTTTCCACCTTTGCAGATTTGCAGGCTCATTATACGACCAGGCATGCACGGGGAGCAAAGACAATATCGGCGGAGAAGCTTGTTTGTCCTTACGAAGGCCTGAAGTTCGATACCCTTGACGCTTTAAGAGTTCATGTCATGGAGACACATCCGCAGGCAGCAGGAGTGGTTGAACCCGCCTTTGAGCCGGAGGAAACTTTCATCAAGGATGTCGGCCTTAATCACTGCATCGAGCCTTCTGCGGTTGATGTCAAGAACGGGAGAATAGTCAGAATCAGGCCGTTACACCTCGATGAGACCGGGTATACCAGAGAGGAGCTTGCTCCCAGCATGTGGAAGTTTGAGGTAGGGGGCAAGACTTTTGAAACTCCGATGAAGACAATGCCACCTTATTTGACTCACGGCTACAAAAAACGCGTCTATTCTCCTAACAGGGTTGAGTATCCGCTAAAGAGGGTTGACTGGGACCCTGACGGTGAGAGAAACCCGCAGAACCGCGGCAGGAGTAAATTCAAGAGAATATCATGGGACGAGGCCACAACCATAATAGCCAGTGAACTAAAGAGAGTAAAGGAGAAATATGGCCCGTATGCCGTACTCTGCATCGGTGAGGAGGGACATCATGAGTCGAAAACCGTGCATGCCGCCAGTGGCTGTCATAAGAAGCTTTTAAGCGAGTTCGGAGGATACACCCGCGAAGTCAGGAATCCGGATAGCTGGGAGGGCTGGTACTGGGGGGCAAAGCACGTCTGGGGAGATATGGCCATGGGCGTTCCGACTCCTTCGCCGACCTTCTCTGATATTATGGAGAATACCGATATGATTGTGTGGAGCGGCGACTGGGAAACCACGACCGGCGGCGCGCACGGCCGTTTTTGCAGTCAAACGATGTGGTGGTTCACCGAGATGGGAAAAAAGCAAATATTCGTCACGCCCGACCTGAACTACTCGGCAGGGGTCCACGGTGATAAATGGATACCCATTCTGCCCAATACAGACGCCGCCCTGCAACTGGCCGTAATTTATACCTGGATTACCGAAGGAAAGTATGACAAGGATTATGTAGCCACTCACGTCGTCGGCTTTGAGAAATTCAGGGATTATGTGCTGGGAAAGGAAGACGGCGTGCCCAAAACACCGGCGTGGGCTTCTCTTAAATGTGGTGTTCCGATATGGACGATTAAAGCGTTAGCCAGAGCCTGGGCATCCAAAGTAACGTCAATAGCAATGGAAGGCGGCAATTTCATGAGGGGGCCATACGGACATGAAACAGCCAGGCTGGCGGCGATACAGCTGGGAATGCAGGGGCTGGGAAAACCGGGAGTCGGCAAAATTGGTTTACAGTTTCCCCGACCCTCGGTAATGATAAATATTGCGGCGGCACAGAGAGCTATCAATTTTGACCCCACACCACAACAAATCCCCAGAACCCAGGTACAGCACGCGATTCTGGATGGTTACTGCTCTTCCTGGGGCAGCACTTCATTCGTGATGCCGGTTAAAGACCAGTTCGTTAAATACTCATACCCTATCGCTAAAGAAAACGGCGGAACCGAAATACACATGATATGGAGTGAAAAGCCCTGTAATACCGCCTGCTGGAATGACGGGTTTAATTTCATCGAAGCGGTGAGAAGCCCAAAAATAGAATGTTTTATCGCCAATCACCAATGGCTGGAGAACGACTGTCTTTTTGCCGATATAATCCTGCCGGTTACCACTAAATTCGAGGAAACGGATATAGGGTGCCCCCGCATCGGTCAGGCCGGGCAACGACCGATACTGTCATACCAGGGACAGGCTATCCAGCCCGTCGGGGAGTCCAAGAGCGATTACGACATAGCATGTGAGGTAGCCAGGAAGCTGGGTATATACGAAGAAGTAACCGAAGGAAAGACAGTCGAAGAATGGATAAAATACGGCTACGAAACTTCGGGGGTAAAGGAGCTAATCAGCTGGGAAAAATTGAAAGAAAGAGGATTCTATATACCCCCGGTTGCCGCCGATTGGAAGGAAGCCCCGTCCGGCCAGATAAAGTTTTACCGCGACCCGGTGAACAATCCGTTAGCTACGCCTTCCGGTAAGCTGGAGTTCTATTCGGAGAGATTAGCCGAGCACTTCCCTGACGATGAGGAGAGAGGCCCGATGCCAAAATGGGTTGCGGGTGGCTCCGGGTGGACTCATGATGAAAGCCGTGAGGGCGAAAGAGCTAAAAAATATCCCCTGCTTCTTGTTTCCAACCATCCGAGGTGGAGACACCACGTCCAGTGCGATGACATCCCGTGGCTCAGGGAAATTCCAACCTGTAAGGTAAAGGGAGACGATGGTTACCTTTACGAGCCGGTCTGGATAAATCCGGCGGATGCCGCCAGGAGGGGTATACAACACGGGGACATCGTAAAGATTTACAATGATAGGGGAGTTATCCTCGGCGGAGCCTACGTGACCGAGAGGATAAAGCCCGGAGCGGTACTGCAGGACCATGGAGCCAGGGTTGACCTGATAACCGATGGAATTGACAGGGGTGGCTCTAACAACCTCATATCTCCGCAAGGACCGATGTCCCAAAATTGCTGGGGGCAGGCAACCACCGGTTTCCTGGTCGAGGTTAAAAAGCTCAGTCCCGGGGAAATGCGGGAATGGAGAAAGAAATACCCCGAAGCATTCGCCAGAGATTATGACCCGGAAAGCGGGCTAAAATACAGTTCCTGGGTTGAATGAAGGAGAGGTCGTTTAGCAACCGAAAAATATGTATCCTACCGCTCACCCTGGTTCCACTGAGTCACCACGAAGTGAGCTTGTCGAAGGGCAAACTGTAAACATCGCTATGGTTCGACAGGCGTTCGACCGAGCTCACGCCGAGGTCTCACCATGAGCGGCTGCTGAACGACCTCTGAAGAAAGCCTTTAATAAATGAAAGCCTTTGTGATAGATATAAGGAAATGCAGCGGCTGTTACAGCTGCCAGCTGGTATGCAAGGACGAGCATTGTGGAAACGACTGGACACCCTATGCCAAACCTCAGCCCGACACGGGGCAGTTCTGGGGCAAGCTTAATGAGTACGTCAGAGGTGCTGTGCCGCAGGTCAAGATATCATATGTTTTTGTACCCTGTCAGCACTGTGCTAACGCCCCCTGCATTACAGCATGTCCGGAAAAGGATGCGCTATACACGAGGGATGACGGGCTGGTTATCATCGACCCGAAGAAATGCACCGGGTGCAAAAACTGTATCGACGCCTGCCCTTACCAAGCCATCTACTTTAATGACGCTCTCAATATAGCCCAGAAATGCACCGGTTGCGCCCATCTACTGGACAGAGGCTGGAAGGAGCCCAGGTGTGCCGATGTCTGCGCACATGGCGCCATAAAGTTCGGTGATGAAGCTGAACTCAGCGCCCTGATAGCTAAATCCGAGGTATTGAACCCCGAGTTCGGCGTCAAGCCGAGGGTGTATTACCTAGGCTTACCCAAGAAATTTATCGCCGGAACGGTATATGACCCAAACGCCGAAGAGGTAATTATCGGCGCCAGGTGCGTCCTGACCGGTGATAGCGGGCCTTTTACCACTACCACGGATGAATTTGGCGATTTCTGGTTCGAGGGCTTAAAGGTAGGCACTTTCACTCTCAAGATAGAATCTAACGGCAAAACCCTGACGATAGACTCAATCAGCACCAAGAAGGACGTGAGCCTGGGGGACATAGCACTGGTTTAATACGAGGTCGTTTAGCAATAGGAAAGAGCTACATTTCACCGCTCACCCTGAGCCTGTCGAAGGGTGAATTTCCCTTGCCGCTATGGTTCGACAGGCTCACCACGAGCGGTTGCTAAACGACCTCTTAATATTAATACGTAATTTTACCAATATTCTAGGCTCCCCCCTGGAAATTATCATCACTCATTGTCTCCAGCACTGCCTCCTTCCCTGAGGTAACCGGCAATACCAGGTGTGATCGGTATTCCCTGTTCCGGAAAATCTTATGAAGCGTGGTTTTGGAACTATTTAAATGGGGATGATAATGAATCTGTATTTCGGGGTCTCTGGGGGATTCCAGACTCTCTATCTCCAGTTTAATGCGGTGACCTGCTTTAAAGACATTGACAATATTGCCCAGACCTATGGCGTATTCATTTATCTCACCCGGTTTAACCGGCTCCGCGCTGACATGGGGATGATAAGGGTTGTAGGGTCTGGATTTAGTGGCATCCAGAGCCCGGTGGGATGCCTTCAACCAACCTTTAGACACAGTCGTCTCTTTACCAGTTGGCGCGACATCCGATAGTTTGACTATCCAGTTAGTATCGTCCTGGTCAACGGAAGCAAATAAGTTCAAAGCCGACGGGCCTATTGTCTCCAGGTCTGCCGGTAAGGCAGGGCTGAGATATTTAACCGAATCTCTCTTGGCGGACAGGTGGAGCGGTTGCTGTAAGAAGCAGTCGGGCTCCGGCTGATAAAGCTCGGGTTCAAAGGAAAGCCCTTCCCAGCGACGCAGATAACAATTGGTATATTCGATTCCCTTTAACGGCCACTCCGTCTCATAACGGTACCGGTTGGCTCCCGGGACAAACAGCTTTATCGGCGGCTCATCCATAAGACCGGTATCATTGCCCTTAAGCCAGTAGTCGTACCATCTTAAAATTAATTCTATGTCCTCTCTCCAGGGTCGCTCTTCGGGTCCGGTAGGTTTTACCAGCAGCTTTTTGGTCGTATTGATTCCCATATAAACGTCCCAGAAGCCCTTGGTCCCTCCGACTTTTCCCACTACGTATGCAGGAACTTTTATCTTGTCAAAGAAGGGATAAACCGACTTTTCCTGCCAGAAAGGGCCATCGAATGGATTCATCATTATATCAAAGAACTGAGGATTTTTCTGGGGATACTTCAGCAGGTGATATAGATTAGGGTAGTGTTTGATATCAGGATGGTTTAAGAGTTCATTACGCCGGCGCTCAAACTCGTCTCCGGGCAGGGTCTTCATCATTAGCGATACGGGATTTTTAGGCGCGAAACCACTTGTGCCGTGGCGGCCATCCCATAATCCGTATACAAACAAGCTGAGGACACCCCCGGAGTAGGCAAAATCACGGTAAAAGTCAGCCGCTACATGGGATACAAAAATAGCTTTAAGATGGGGAGGCTGCTGGATAGCCACCTTTAATTGCATGCCACCATAATAGGAGTATCCTATCATACCCACATTGCCATCACACCAGGGCTGGTTGGCTATCCATTCTACAATATCAGCGCCATCTTTCCCTTCCTGCTGCACCCACATCCCGGTAAATTCACCTTCCGATTGACCGGTACCTCTGGCATCCGCAATAATGTGGATATAACCTCTTGGTACGATACTGGGAGTATCGCCAGCTTCTATGTTACCATCCCAGACGGCGCTTTTATAAAGCGGCTGCGGCGGAATCAGTACTTCCTGCAGCTCTTTACCGTAACCTCCCATAGCAAACAAAGCCGGGAATTTGCCTCTGGCGTCCGGACGGTAGATATTCACCGCCAGCCGAACTCCATCCCGTACGGTCACCAGAACATCCTTTTCTACTTTGATGCCATATCGGGGTTGACTGATGAGTTCACGCCAATCTTTTTTCATTTTTCCTCCCTGGCCAGAATTTCTCAGACAGACTAATCAGGCCTTGAGGCAGCACGAATAAATATTATTGTTTCAAAGGCTGTCTGAAAATGTCATTCTGAGGGAGAGAATCGACCGAAGAATCCGTTTACCTCCACGTAGAATACGGATTCTTCGCTTCGCCCAGAATGACACCTCACTGTTTTTTGGGCAACCTCTCTGGCGATATTTTATGGCTTGCCGGCTGCTAACACTCTATTAAAATCTAAACCGGAGGCCGAGTCGTAGGGTCTAGCAAACGCCTCGGGGTATTCCCGCATCAGCTTTTCCAGGTCGGCGCGTTTTACCTCTACCAGAAAGCCACTGACAACCATGCCGGCAGCGTTCGTGGACATACGTTTTTCGGGGACGATGGTGTTAATGTCACCGCCTCTATCTATTTTCCCCAGTACGATGGGGTCCAGCCTGGCACCGTGGTCGATGTACAGTGCTCCGGGCATAATTCTCTCGGTGACATAAGCTCCCGCAAGAACATGACCCCTCTCGTTGTATATCTCGGCAACATCACCATGCTTTATATTCCGTTTGGCCGCATCTACGGGGTTAAGCCACATTGTCTGGTAACCATAGCCATCCGGCCCCTTGATTTTACAGGTCTCTATTTCCCGGCACCATTTCATATCATCACACTGGGAATGTACTCTCCACCTGGGGTGACAGGAGGTCACCAGCAGGGAATACTTTTTAGCTCTTTCACTGGTGAGCCTCTCATCATGACCGGCTCCTTTTTCAACCCAATGAGGGACAGGCGGTCTTTCCTTATCGCCGGGGAAATTTTTAGCCAATCTCTCGGAGTAGAACTCCAGTTTACCGGAGGGCGTGGTTAGAGGATTATTCTCCGGGTCTTTATAGAACTTAAGCAAGCCCGGCTCGACTTTATCCCAATCGGGGTCAGTGGGTATGGGGTAATAACCGTTTTTCTTAAAGTCTTCCCAGCTAATCATATCCTGGATACCGGAATGGTCGAAGCCGTAGCGTATCAACTGCGCCACGGTCTTACCCTCATTGTATTCTTTCAATACTCCCAGCCTATCGGCGATGGCACACACTATCTCGTAGTCGCTCATGGATTCGCCTACAGGCTCGACGCACTTCTGGTCCAGGAAAAGCGACCTGTATTCGACGGTGAAGAAGTCCTCGCCGATGTCATCCACCTCAAACTTGGTGCAAGAAGGCAGGATGATATCGGCAAACTGGCAATCGTTTTCCAGCCAGGGGTGCTGGGCGAGTATGAATTCTATCTTGGGGCTTCGGAACGCCTCTGACATACGGTTGCCGCCATTCCAGCAGGTTGTCCAGGAGGGTGAATCGGTCCAGATCATGTGCACTTCCGAGCAACCTTTCTCCGGATAGACATATTTCTGAAATTGGTCCTCCACCGGCTCCCCACACCATGTCGTTCCGTACCAGCTTATCGGCGGTGCGAGGATAGCATCGTGAATAAGCAGCTTGGGTATATGCTGTATGGCATCCTTCGAAGTCGCCGTGCCGTGCCCTGTATTTACCGTAGTGTGCACATCAGGGAACATTATCGGTTTGGCGGCCGGCTGGTTGGCGCCATGCCATCCTGGCAAACGCGCGTTACCGAAGAGGCCCCACTCGATGGTGGTGAACTGGTTGCAGCCGGGTTTTCCCAGGCCCTGCATCCCCAGCAGGATGACCTCCAGCCTGGCTATTTCCGAGGCAAAAGGTCCCCGGTGCATAGGGCCTCCATTGGCATGCGCCGTGCTTGTCCTCTTGGAAGCCCACATCCGCGCCAGGGCTTTGATAATCCGGGAGGGCACGGCGGTTATCTCGGATGCCCATTTGGGTGTCTTGGGAATGCCGTCTTCTTTACCCAGGACATAGTCCTTGAACTTATCAAAGCCTACCGTATGAGTGGCGACATATTTTTTATCATAGGTATCTTCCGTTATCCAGACGTAAGCGATGGCCAACTGCATGGCGGAATCCGTGCTGGGCAGTATGGGAATCCATTTATCCGCATGCACGGCGGTGCCGTAGTTCACGTCCGGGCAAATATAGATGGATTTGATACCCAGTTCGGTAAACCAGTAACATAAGCGGCTGACAAATTGGCCTCCCCACCCCCAGGTGGTGGTCTCGGGGTCACAACCCCAGAACAAAATCATTTCGGTATTCCTGGCCATATCGGGGATAAGATTGTCCTGAGGACGCTGTTTGCCGACCGGTTCACCGCCCCAGACATGCTTGGCACCCCAGTATGTGCCCTCCCAGCTATCCGGGTTCCTGTTTTGCAGGGTAAAGCCGCCGAGAATGTGGAGCAATTTCAGCTGGCAGCCGTGGGGACCGTGGATGACCTTCGTCTCTCCGTGCCCGTCCGCCTGGGCGAGGATAGCGCCCGGACCGTGTTCTTTGTACATCCGCTTTATCTCGCCGGTAATTGTATCCAGAGCTTCATCCCAGGAGATTCTGACATAGCTGCTTTTACCCCTGTTTTGCGGGTTTCTTTCTCCATGGGGATTCCAATCCATTCGCTTTAGCGGATATAATATGCGGTTGGGAGAGTAGACGCGGTTCTTATAAGCCAAGGTGATAGGCGGAATTAAGCTCTTCATGGTAGGCTCGAAGACCTGTCCGCGCACCTCAATTTTCCACGGTTTCAGGTGCTCTGCTGTATACTTCCAATCGAAATGAAAGGGTCTGATGCGGACTATTTTACCGTTTTTCACATCGACCTGGATAGTATTGCCGTCCTGAGCGATGCCGCAGAAACTCATTCCTTTTACTACCGTTTTTTCTTTGTCCGACATTTGTACTCCTTTTCTTTACCCGAAATTAAGAGGGTTTTTCCCGGTACAACACTTCATATAGACGCGCTGGATAAGCAAACACAGGAAATTGCAACGCTTTTTATAAAGCATATACTTCTAAAATGTACAGTTTAAGCGAGCCGGATTCACCAGCCCCGGCCTTTTACAGGGCAGGGTCTGTTTCCCGGCTTCGGTATCAGAATGCTCCTTTTAATTCTGGTTATTTATCTGCCAATATCTACGGAGACAGCAGCGAAAATGCGTCTTTTAACGTGAAGCGCTGACTTTATACAGTTCGATATCCCCTACATTCACATCTTTACTGGCATCGATTGAGTCGATATTCCGGGGAAGATAGCCAGCCTTTTCTATCTTCAGCGAATAGGCGCCCGGCGGCATCCTTTCAAACCAGAAATCCCCGAAGTTATCCGTTTTAAGGGTAGACTTCTTACCCGAGGAGCTGATGAGGGTTACCGTAGCTGCCTCCAGACATTCGTCTTCCTCCGGGTCATACACCGCACCGGCCACGAAATACTTGTTGGGCAGGCCGATGTAATATACCCTTGGCTTAGCTTTGAATTCGGGGTGCAGTATTTCAGCTTTATCTATCAATTCCTTGAGGTCTTTTTCTTCGCCGAACTTCAGGGCGCCTGTCGGGCAAGCGTCAACACAGCGGGGCTCTTTCCAGCCTTTATCCAGGAGATGAGCGCACATCGTACATTTCTGGGATATATTGAGGTCGGAGTTGAAGTAGATGACTTTATAGGGGCAGACGTCGATGCAGTTTCTGCTACCGGTGCATTTCTCCGGGTCGATTATCACGATACCATCGTCCCTTTTGTAGATTGCCTTTGATTTACAGGCGGGTATGCAGGGTGCTTCTTCGCAGTGCTGGCACATATCGTGCATATATCTCACCCTGACCTTAGGTACTGTTCCCTGAACGATGTCCGTGACCTTCATCCAGAAATGGCCGGTATCCGGCTGGGGTTTGGCGATGGGAGTCCAGTCGTTACCGACGTGCTCGTCCTTGCAGGCAATCTGGCAGTTGTAGCAACCGTTGCACTTGCTGATGTCAATGACCAAAGCTTTCATTATTTCTGTTCTCCTCCAGCTAATATTCTATCGAATCGCAGCCCGGAGGCGCGATCGTAAGGTCTCTTGAATGCTTCGGGGTACTGCTGTCTGAGTTCGTCCAGGTTGGCAGATTCAACCTCGACGAGAAAGCCGCTGACGACCATACCGCCGCGGCAGTTTCGAGAAGTGCCCTTATGAGGGGTAATGGTATTGATGGCGCCGCCCCTATCTAGCTCGCCGGGGACGATGGGGTCGTACCTGGCGCCATGGTCAACATATGCCGCTCCAGGAATGATTCTCTCGGTAACGTAGGCGCCGACGAGAACGGTGCCGCGTTCGTTGTATATCTTGCAGATATCACCGTTCTTGATACCCCGCTTCTCGGCGTCGGACGGGTGAAGCCAGACAGGTTCGTAGAGATAGCCGTCCGGACCTTTGACCTTGCCGGTAACTATTTCATGGAACCAGTTGACATCATCGAGCTGGGCATGAACGCGCCACCTCGGGTGATTGGAGATGCAGAGCAGGGGGTATTTCTTGGACCTCTCCAGCAGCAGGCTTTCCTGGTGCGATTCGCCGTAGGGTATCCAGTGGGGCACCGGCGGCCGTTCTTCGTCATCAGGGAAGTGCTCGGCTAAACCCTGGGAATAAAACTCTATTAACCCGGACGGCGTCGTCATAGGATGTTTCTTGGGGTCCTCGTAGAACTCTATCATGCCGGCCCGGTACGTCTTCCAGTTGGGGTCGGTGGGGATGACGTAGTAATCCTTTTCACACAACTCCTCCCAGGTTATCAAGCCCGCCTTCAATACGCCAGATTGGTCAAAACCGAATTTTATCCATTCCTCGATAGATTTACCCCCGGTATATTCTTTCTCCAAGCCCAGCTTTTTAGCTACCTCGATGACCACCTCGTAGTCGCTCTTGGACTCGCCGACAGGCTCAACGCATTGTCTTTCACGGTAAACAGTGGAAAAATGAGCGCTTTCCATGTCGCTTCCGATATCATCCGTCTCGAATTTGGTGTTGGACGGCAGGATGATATCGGCAAAAAGGCAATCATTTTCCAGCCAGGGGTGCTGGGCTACCATGCACTCTATCTTGGGGCTCCGGTAGGCATCCACGTTCCTGTTGCTGTCGTTCCAGCAGGTTAACAGACAGGGTGTATCGGTCCATATCATGTGTACTTCCGAGCAGCCCGGGGCGGGATAAACGTATTTCTTGAACTGGTCTTCCCTCGCCGACATTTGCTCCGAGCTGCCGTAAATCTCGAAGTGTCCGTCCAGGATAGCGTCATGAATCATGGGCTTGGGGATGATTTGTTTTTGCATATTCGGACCGGGATGATAGCCATGATACGCGGCGTTCACCGATGGTCTCACCAAAGCCTTGCCTACCAGGGGAGGAACCTCGCGTCCTAAGCCCCTGGCGCCGAAGAACGAGCCTCCAACCCAGGTAAGCTGGTGAGTCCCCGGTTTTCCCAGGCCCTGCATCGCCAGCAGCAGTACCTCCAGCCGGGCCGGCTCGGTGGAGTACGAGCCCCGGATATAGGGCCCGCCGAAGCCATGTGCTACCGTGGTAGTCTTGGATGCCCATTCACGTGCCAGGGCTTTGATGATGCGGGACGGCACACCGCATAGCTCCGATGCCCATTTGGGGGTCTTGGGAATCCCGTCTTCTTTTCCTAATACATATTCCTCGAATTTATCGAAGCCATAAGCATGAGTAGCGATGTACTCTTTATTATAAGTACCATTGGTAATCCACTGGTAAGCTAGAGCAAGCTGCAACGCGGCATCAGTATTCGGCAGCACCGGAATCCACTTATCAGCATGAACAGCCGCCCCGTAATTTAAGTCGGGGCAGATATAGATGCTTTTTATGCCGAGCTCGGTGAACCAGTAGGAATAGAGACTGGGCATCTGTCCCGACCAGAAACCCCAGGGGGTAGTTTCCTGGTCACATCCCTGGTGTATAATCATCTGGGTATGCTCGGCTATATCCGGGTAAATATTGGTGAGATAAGACGTGTACATACCGACGGGTTCACATCCCCAGGCATGTTTGGCTCCCCAGTACCACCCCTCCCAGCTATCCGGATTTCTGATCTGCTGCGTATAACCACCCAAAAGTTCAAGAAGCTTGGTATTACAGCCATGGGTAGAGTGTATCACCTTGGTCTCGCCGTGTCCGTCCGCCTGCAGGAGTACCGTTTCCGGTCCGTACTTTTTGATTACCCTCCTGAGTTCGCTGGCTATCAGGTCCGTGGCCTCGTCCCACGATATCCTGACGTACTTGCTGACACCCCGGTTCTGTGGGTTTCTCTCGCCGTCGGGGTCCCAGTCCACCCTCTTCAGGGGATACAAAATACGGTTGGGGGAAAATATCCGCTTTTTATAGGCTATACCGTGGGGAGGTATCATGGACTTCAACGGCGGGGTAAAGGTCTTGCCGTGTGCTTTCATCTGCCACGGTTGCCATTCCTCGGGTTTGTATTTCCAATCATAGTGGAATGGTCTAATCCTGACTATTTTACCATCCTTAACATCGACGGCCGCCATATTTGAGTTATCACCGAAGCTACTCAAACCGGTGCCCTTAATGCAGGTTTTTTCTCCAGCTTCCTTCTTTTTTGGTGTCAATTTTGCCTCCTTATATTCCTTTTTGCTCAGTAACCGTGAGAATAAATATCAACCTTTCATAGCGGAGGAGTTATCAAGAGCGAAGCGCCTATAAAATAATACAAAAATTAAGTACATAAAGGGCGATTTACATTATACAAGAGCGTTTTTATTTATGCAATATCCCCGCAATTTCCGGTGGCGCTCTTTTCCAGTCGTAATTTTTTCTTTGATATCCTCCGGGTAATATTATTTTTAAGGCAATAATACCATTTTCGGCAAAATTAATAAAATAGCAAAATTCGTAATTTGACAATATTTTTATTGTTTGATAGACTTCCGTCAGTAAGCCACTTTTCAATATTATTTATTATTTAGGTAGAAAGCGAATCCTAACCAACTATTTTAATATTAATAACTTTATTGCCTGGGATATAAATAGTTAAAATCCGAAGGAGCTTTATAATATGGAAGCTAAAAAGCAGATTCCGTGCTTAGAGGGGTGGTTTACGATGCCGCCGCAGGAACCTCGAATTATCGGTAACAGGTGCGGGTCTTGCGGGAATTACTTCTTCCCGAAAGCAGCAACCTGCCGGAACCCCGTTTGCCAGAAAAAGAAACCTCTGGAAGAGGTGCTATTCAGCAGAATGGGCAAACTTTTTGCTTACACGGTTAATTATTACCCGCCTCCTCCACCGTATCATAAGGCAGACCCGTTTGTACCTTTCGGTGTTGCCAGCGTGGCGATGCCGGAGGGTATAAAAGTGGGGGGGCAAATTCCAACGGATGTCGATGTTAACAAACTGAAGATAGGCATGGACATGGAGGTAGTACGAGAGGTACTGTATGTAGATGAGCAGGGAAACGAAGTCCTGTGCTGGAAATTCCGGCCGGTCAACTTATAAAATTTAGTCCGGCGTAATAAAACCATAGAAGGTATAAATAAAACCCTGGACTAGTAAAGGGAGAGAGAAGATGAGAGAACTCGCAATCGTAGGTATAGGGATGCATCCCTGGGGCAAATATCCGGAAAAGAGCGTCCACCAGCTGAACCTGGAAGTGGCTCAAATGGCACTCAAAGATGCCAATATGGAATGGGGGGAAATACAGGCATTATTTGCCGGTCAGGACCCCTGGGCCGGCATCCAGGGAATGCTGGCAGGGTGTGCGCTGGCACAGAACCTCGGGTTATCGGGGATACCGGTAACCAATAATTATAATGCCTGCGCCACCGGCGGCTACGCTCTAAGGGCGGCTCACCTTTACATAACCTCCGGCCTCATCGATACGGCTCTGGTGGTCGGGGGGAGCGTTTCGCCGAAGGGGGCTTTTGGCACTACACATTATAATGAATTTGACGCCACCGACCTCGATAGCCAGCGGTTCAGAATCCTGGGGTCGGCTAACTACACCGGGTTTGCCATGGCGGCACAGAGACGAATGCATGAGTACGGCTTAACTGAGGAAGACCTCGCCCTGCAAAAAGTCAAGGCAAGCAAATTTGCCGCCCTTAATCCCGTTGCCCGGTACAGGAAAATATACACCGTGGAAGAAGTTTTAAACTCTCCTATGGTGGCTTATCCCATACATCTTTACCAGGTATGCGCCACCAGTGATGGCGCTGCCGCAGTAGTAGTATGCAGCACGGACAAGGCGAAAAAATATACCACCAAGCCGATTATCGTCGCCGGTATCGGGGCTTCATGCCCACAGTATCCCACACCCGGCTTCGGCGGTTTCGGCAGCGACTTCAGTGAAGTTCCACCACCGAACGAAAATGATGCCGGCATAAAATCAACCTTGATGGCTTACGAGCAAGCCGGGATAGGTCCCGAGGACCTGGACCTGGCCAGCGTCTACGACCTTACCGGCGCCATGGAAATACAGTGGTATGAAGACATCGGACTCTGTAAGGCAGGCGAGGCTGAGAAACTGCTCAGGGAAGGCGCCACATCACTGGGAGGCAGGATTCCCATTTGCACTGACGGCGGCTGCACCTCCCTGGGAGAGTGCATTCCGGCCCAGGCCCTTTCGGAAACCTATGAAGTGGTGGTGCAATTGAGGGGTGATGCGGGGGCAAGACAGGTTAAGGGCGCCAAGGTCGGCTTCTCGGTAAATTCAGGCAAACTGGGGAATTCCTCGGCTATAGTTTACAAGAGATAGACCGAAGACCGGGCGATGACACTTATGACCTCAGGAGGGTAAAGAATGGATTTTGAGCTTAACCCGGAGGAAAAGGCGTTTCAGAAGGAAATTCGCGAGTTTTTAGACAAGGAATGTAATGAGCATGTTGTTGCCGAGACCATGTCTTTGCAGGGCGAAGGGCCCTTTTCTAAAGAACTGCTCCGTAAAATGGGTGCGAGGAGGTTGTTAGCCCCGAGATGGCCAGTAGAGTATGGCGGCCGCGGTATGGGCTTTATGGCCGAGACTATCAAGGTGGATGAAATTACCTCTCATCATGCCCCCTTTCCCCTCGATGCCATTGAAATAGGCAATACCATCATCATCTGCGGAACCGAGGAGCAGAAACAGAGATTCCTGCCGGGTATTGCCCGGGGGGAAATTGAGTTTGCCCTCGGTTATACCGAGCCTAACGCTGGCTCCGACGTAGCCTCGGTGCAGCTCCGCGCCGTGGATAACGGGGACGAGTTTATCCTGAACGGGCAAAAGATATACAACACCGAAGCCCACTTTTCCGACTATCACTGGCTGCTGACCCGGACAGATACCACCGTTTCCAAACATAAAGGACTGACCATGCTTATCGTGGACTTGAAGAGCCCCGGCATTACGATACGCCCATTGATAACCTCCGCCGGCCTGAGAACAAATGAGGTCTTTTACGAAGACGTACACGTTCCCAAAAAGAATATGGTGGGTGAGAAAAACGGGGGGTGGGGTGTCATCATGAGCTCTCTCTATGGCGGCGGGGGAGGGGGGTCATCCGGGGCAAGTAGGATTCTTTTAAACACGCTGGTGAAATATCTCCTCGAGGAAAAACCCGATATTCTGGCTGATAATCCGTGGATTCCGGATGCGCTGGCAGAACTGGATATCAAGCTCCATTTAATCGAACTGCTGGGTTTTAAAGCGTCCTCCATGAGTGACCTCAAGGCTTCTAATCCCTATGACGGACCAGTATCACATGTATTCGGGGCTGAATCCCGGCGGGATTTCTTCAGGGTGGCTATGCAAATACTGGGACTCTACGGGCAGCTCACCGAGGGCTCCAAATGGGCACCCCTGAAAGGCGTATATTTGCGCGAGTATATGGATGCCCCGCGCTGGACGATTGTCCACGGCAGCAGCGAGATTCAGAGACTTGTTATCGCCACCAGGGGTCTGGGACTACCCAGAAAATAATATACGGAAAGGAGTCTTGCATTGGACGTTAGACTCTCCGAAGAACAGGAAATATTAAGAAAAGCAGCTCGTGACTTTTTAACCGAAAAATGCCCTAAAAAACTGGTCAGAGAACTGGAAAAGGACGAGAAGGGCTACTCACTACAAATGTGGCGGGAGGTAGCCGACCTGGGCTGGATGGGACTGGTATTTCCGGAAAACTACGGTGGCAGTGGCATGAGTTTCCTTGACCTGGCCGTCCTTCTGGAGGAGATGGGGCGAGCCTGTTTCCCCGGGCCTTTCTTTTCCACGGTGATTCTCGGGGGTTTAGCCATTATGGACGCCGGAAGTGATGAGCAAAAGCAAAAATACCTGCCCGGGATAGTCAGCGGTAAATCCATCTTCACCCTGGCCTTGACCGAGGTCAGCGGCAAATATGATGCCGCCTCAGTTAAAGTCAAAGCTACCGCAGATAAAAATGCCTATGTCATCAATGGCACCAAGCTATTTGTCCCTGATGCTAGTGTCGCCGACTACATACTGTGCGTGACCAGAACGGATGATAAAGCAAAGGCTGAAAACGGGATTACCGTTTTTATTGTTGATGCCAGGAGCCCGGGCATAAGTACCACCGTATTAGAGACTGTCGCCCGGGATAAACAATGCGAGGTGACTTTCAAGCAGGTAAAAGTGCCCAGGGAAAATATCCTCGGCAAGCTAAACCAGGGGTGGAGTGGAATACAGAAAACCATTGAACGGGCAGCCATCGCCAAATGCTGTGAGATGGTGGGGGGCATGCAGGCGGTACTGGATATGACTGTGCCATATGTAAAACAGAGAATACAGTTTGATGTTCCTATCGGTGTCTTTCAGGCCATACAGCACCATTGTGTCAATATGCTGGTAGATGTTGAGAGTTCCAGGGTAATTGCCTATGAGGCAGCCTGGAAAATGAGTAACGGCCTCCTCTATTCCCGGGAAGCCGCCATGGCCAAAGCCTGGGTAAGCGATGCCTATCAGAGAGTGGTTGCCTTGGGCACGCAGTCGCACGGGGGCGTGTCTATTATGGAAGACCATGACCTGCCGCTGTATTACCGGCGGGCTAAAGCCGCCGAACTTGCCTTCGGTGATGCCAGGTTTCATAGAAAAAACGTGGCCCGAAAGCTGGGGTTCGCGGTAGACTGAATATTCAAGGCATTATAACGAGTTTTAGTCTGAGCAAAGGTATATTACAATCACGATGTTTTAATAAATAATCGTAACTATCGAAGGAGGGGGCTCATGGCGAAATTTGTGGTAAGGCCGTTCGGGGGGCCAGAAGCAGTGGACTGGTCGGAGAGGATAAATACCGCTCGCATGAGAGAGGAAAGGCTGGCCAAAGCCAAAGCATCCCTCAAGAAAAACGGTATAGCCGCCTGCCTGCTGATGCGCCCTGAGAACATGCGCTATGTGACCAGCACCAAGGGAGTCAATTTTATTGACCAGCTCAGATACTCCGTAGCCTTTGCCGAGCATGACCCCATAGTCTATGAGTTGCCGCCGGGTAATCTCTTCGGGACATGCCCCTGGATTAAACCGGAGAATCTCAAGCTCGCCATACTGTGGGCTGATGAAGCCTGCGGTCGAGACGCTACCTTGGAAAGGGCCAAAAAATTTGCCCAGTCCATCAAGCGGGATTTGAAAGAAAAGGGGCTGGAAAAAGAGAAGCTGGGCATCGACAAGCTCGATGAACCCGGTCAGCAGGCCCTGAGGGAGGCAGGCATAGAGACCGTTGACGTTATGCCGGCGATGTTGGAAGCACGGGCAGTCAAGACCGAGGACGAAATTTACTGTCTGATGATGGCGGTAGCCATATCAGAAGTAGGCTGGTACGCTTTATACGAGGCGCTCAAGCCAGGTGTGCTGGGCAGGGACCTTATCGCCGTAGCCAACAAAGCCATGTACAGCGCCGGGGCTGAAGATGTCTGGGGAGTTCTGGGAGGCGCCCGTAATACCGGGATAGTACAGGTCGGCGATGTGATTACCGTTGACTTTTGCCGTATTACCTACCTGGGATACAATACCTGCTACTATCGCAATGTCATCGTAGGCCGCAAGCCCAATCAAAAAGAAATGGACATGCACAAGAGGAGCTACGAGCGGGTCTACAACGTTATCCAGGCCATCAAGCCCGGAGCCACCACCGCCGATGCCGCCAAGCACTGGCTGCCCGCCAAAGAGAGGGGCTATCCCACCGAGGAGTATGTATGGTGCGAGGATTTGGGCCACGGTATAGGTCTGTGGCTCTACGAATATCCGACCATCAACCGGCTCTGGTCGTTTGATTACCCCATGACCCTGGTAAAGGGCATGACCATGGCGGTAGAGGCGATGGAGTATGACCGTGAGGTGGGCAGGACCAAATTGGAGGAGATGATTGTGGTGACCGACACCGGCGCCGAGATTATGACCAAGATGCCGGTTAAGGACATGATGATAGCCAGTCCCATTATTACAGCCTAGTAATTGATTGCAGAATTGACTATACATATTTCCTCGCCCCTTGGGGGAGAGGACTAAGGTGAGGGGTAGCCTCAATTTTCACCCTCATCCTAACCTTCTCCCCTCAAGGGAGAAGGGATTATCTTAAAAAATAGGTATTTATGCAACTATATACTAGTAAGCCCGATAGAGGTTCTTAAGATTAAAAATGGTAAAGGAGGTGTTCTCGTGACTATATCGCAGGTTCCTAAAAAATGGGATGGTGAGGCGGATGTTATCGTGGTGGGCGGCGGTAATACCGGCATACCGGCAGCAATCACCGCACACGATAAGGGAGTCAAGGTAATCTTACTGGAGGCTTCTACCGGAATGGCCAGCAGCCTGGCCATGATTGCCGGCGGCACGCCATTCGCCGGTACGGACTTCCAGAAAGCACAGGGCATCAAGGACTCGCCGGACCAGATGTATAAAGAAGCTCTGGCAGTTGGCGACGGTTCGCCGGAATTATGGAGGGCTCTCGTCGACCGGCAGCAGGAAGTCTTTAAATGGCTTCTATCGATAGGGGCTAAGCCGGAGGTATTGCAGTTAGCTCCGGGGCATAAAGTCATGCGCTCGGTCCGGTTTGAAGGCCATGGCGTTGGTCTCTGCAACGTTCTTAGGAACGCCCTGAAAAAGACAAAAATCGATGTCAGGTACAAGTACCGCGCCAGGAAGCTCATTGTCGACCCGGAAACGGGCAGGGTTATCGGCGTGACTGCTGAAGCCGAGGGCAAGAAAAAGAATTTCAGGGCCAGGAAAGCAGTCATTCTGGCGAGCGGAGGTTTTTGTCAGAACCTGGCTCTTGTTAAGGAATATGGCCCGCAGTATGCCGACCTGGTCCCGACAGCGCCGAAGCAACACCAGGGTGACGGACTGATAATGGCGATGGCTGTCGGCGCGGCAACGTCAAACATCGGGCTGGCCGTCTGTCCATCGCTACCGATATGCGCCGAGACCGGTTCATTGTTAACGAGCACCGGGCTGGGTGGTATCGCCGTGAACCGGCATGGCGAGAGATGGGGCAACGAGGCGACTAGTGATCTGGACTCCTATACCATGAGATACCATGACATTATTGCGCAGGACCCGACTGGCCTGCATTTTACCATTTCCGATGAAAGATGTCGGCAGGAGGACCCGTACAAAAGAAAGGGAAAGGAAAAAGTTTTCCAGGCGGATACCATAGATGAACTGGAAAAAATTCTGGGTATAGACAAAGGTGGTCTCAAGAAGACCCTGGCTGAATACAACTCAGACATCAAGAAGTATGGCTACGACCGGAAATTCGGGCGGAAGTTGCAGGGAATGGCACACCCTGGCGAACCGGTCCACACGTTAGAAACACCTCCATACTATGCTGTTAAATGCAAGGTCTGCCTGACCTCGATGAAGGGCGGTCTTAAAATTAACGGTAAAGACCAGGTCCTCAACCAGTTCGGTGAAGTTATTCCGGGGCTCTATGCCGCCGGTGAAATAGCCGGAGGCTTGATGGGCATACCCTCGCATTACTACACCGGGACCATGACGGTTCAATGCTTTACCCAGGGAAGAATAGCTGGAGACGTTGCCGCCGACGAAGTCAGCCAATAAGCATCACCAGAAGCTATAGCAACTGGGCAATTATGGAGGTCGTTTGGCAATAAGAAAAATGTTCAATCTTCCGCTCACCCTGGTTCCACTGAGTCACCACGAAGTGAGCCTGTCGAAGGGTGAACTTTCCATACCGCTATGGTTCGACAGGCGTTCGGCTGAGCTCACGCCGAAGGCTCACCTGCCCGCCGCTCCTCCTGAGCTATGGCAGGCGGGCCATGAGCGGTTGCTAAACGACCTTAAATCTGGATATTTGAGGCGAGGGAAAAATTAAGAAATAATGAAGTGGCAGGATAAGTACCGCGATAAATTAATAACGGCAAAGCAAGCGGCTGCGCTTATTACCTCTGGCTCTGACGTGCTCTTTGCCATGATGGACCAGCCCAAGGATATTATGCTGGCCACGGCCGAACGCTGCGGTGAACTGGAAAATGTGACCATGACCTCTCACTGGGTAGAGGACTTCCGCTTCCTTCATCCCGGCCAGTATCCTGAAATGGGAAAAGCGTTCCGCATCAAAGACCCCATGACCTTACGGTCCACTCGTGATGAGGTGCGCAACAAGAGAATCGATTGGCAGCCGACTATCTTTGGATTGAGCAATGGTGAGAGACAGGAGTGCGCTGATAGGGGGCGGCTGTATCACTACAAGGACTTCTTCTTTTTCAAGCTTACCCCTCCCGATGAAAACGGCCGCTGCAGTTTTGGACCCTATTGCTGGTACACACCAAGTGCCTGTAGAACGGCTAAAGTAAAGGTTGCCGAAATCGACCCTCGCCTTACGTGGGTGAACGGTGAATATGTAAACCTTGATGACATCGACTACCTCGTTGAAGCACCTGGTGTGGAACGTTCGAAAAGCGAGGAAAATCTGGGACGCACGCCGCCTCCCGAAGAGTATGAGATATCCCAGGTCATCGGCGCCAATGCCGCCTCCCTGATTCACGATGGCGATACCGTACAAATAGGGGTGGGGACAGCCGCCGAGGCGATTATGGCCTTCATGGCCGAAAAAAACGACCTCGGCATTGATAGTGAGGTAATCTATTCCCAGACTATCGACCTGGTGAAGCGGGGCGTTATCACCGGTAAGAAGAAAACTCATGACACCGGGAAGGTAACCTGTGGCAACCTGCAGCTTTACGGCTACAACGAGCCTATCAGCATTAAGACCCTGGAATATGTCAGGGAGAACCCGACCTTTTTATTCCGGGATATCTCCACCCAGTGTCACGTCCCCAGAATAGCCGCACAGGAAAACATGGTAGCCATCAATAATATACTGTCGGTAGACCTTCTGGGACAGGTTGTTATTACTCACCTTGGCTCGACCCCCATCAGCGGTCCAGGGGGGCAGGTTGACTTCTGCGTCGGCGCTCACTATTCTAAAGGGGGCCGCTCCATATCCATGTTAAAGTCTACCGCCCTTGACGGTAAGGTATCGCGGATAGTACCCAGATTCGAGGCAGGCACGGTGATAATGATTCCCATGGTCTACCTCGATTACCTGGTTACCGAGTTTGGCATCGCCAACCTTGACTGCAAGAGCCGGCGGGAGAGGGCGGAGGCTGTAATTTCGGTAGCCCACCCCGATTTTCGGGATGAGTTAAGGCAAGCCGCCAGGGAGATGTTCTACCCATAGTATGGCACGCGGTGTCATAATGCTAATATGAGAGTGTTTAGCAATAGTTTGGTGTCATTCCCGCGAAGGCGGGAATCCAGAGGAGGGGTGGTGGTAAGGATGCCGATTAAATCGGCATGACATTATTAAACGCTTGCTAATATGTAAAAGGGGGAAAATATCTAAATCGACTTAACATTATTTCGAGGGTCATATCGTTTTTAAGGATAATTTCCATTCGGTAAAGATTAAGGAGGCAGGAAATAGTGCAGATAAAAGAAGGTTTAACAGGAATAGTCGGTGCTGAAAACGTATCCGATGACCCCGGAGCGCTTCTATCCTATTCCAGGGACTGCAGTCTCAGTACTCCTCGAGCCCCCAATTATATAGCCAGGCCGAAGAATACGGAGGAAGTGCAGAAAGTCGTCAAGCTGGCTAACGAAAACGGGATACCCATTGTGCCCTGCAGTTCCGGCATCCACTTTTACGGAAACACGATTCCGAACCTGGGCGGGATAGTGCTGGATTTAAGGCGAATGAACAGGATTCTGGAAATCGACCTGTACAATAAAATGGTAAGGGTGGAGCCGGGCGTCACCTGGGGGCAACTGCAAGCCGAGGTGGCGAAACATAAAATGATGGGCCTTTCCCCGCTGTTGCCCCACCCGCTGAAGTCCGTACTCACCAGCCACCTGGAGAGGGAACCGATGCTGATACCCAAGTTCGAGTATGCCGGCAGCCTCGTAACTTTAGAGGTGGTATTCCCGGACGGCCAGGCGTTCCGCACCGGCTCCGCTTGCGTACCCGGTTTCCCTGATAAAAGCATGGCAGAAGGCGTTAACCCCGGCGGGCCGGGTTATCTGTCTTATAACTGGCTTGTTCAGGGCGCCCAGGGAACGATGGGCGTGGTAACCTGGGTCAAGGTCAAGATGGCACCCAGGCCCAAAATAGACAAGACCTTTTTTATTCCTTTTGAGAGCCTCGAGGATGCCGTCCAGCTGGTCTACAATGTGCAGCGGCGTATGCTTGGCGAAGAATGCCTCATATTAAATAGCGTAAACCTGGCAACTATTCTGGCTAAAAAATGGCCAGGGGATTTTAATAATCTGATAAAAGTGCTGGCACCCTGGATGGTTATCCTGGTATCGGGTGGAGGCTGGAGACGCCCCGAAGAGAAAATAGAATACGAAGAGGACGGGCTACGTGAGGCAGCCGCCGAGCTGCATATCCCGGAACTGCCCACAGCATTGCCCGGTTTACCCGGCCTGGAGAAGGAGTTACCGGGCATGCTTCGCACGGCCTGGCCTGAGAAAAAGACCTACTGGAAGTTTGCCAGCAAGGGCGCCTGCCAGGATATCTTCTTCAACACAACGCTGAACAGGACGCCCGAATTTGTCCGGGTGATGAGCCAGGTAGCCGCTGAGAATGGTTACTGTCTTGACGATATCGGTTTCTACATCCAACCCCTGGAATACGGACGCGCCTGTCATTTTGAATGCAGCTTCCCTTACAGTCCGGATGAACCTGGTGAAGTGGTGATGATTCGTAACCTGTATGCTGAGGCTATTGAAACCGCCATGGATATGGGCGGTTACTTTTCTAGACCGTACGGCGTGGCAACGAATATGGTCTATGATAAAGCGGCAGGTTATACGATGGCTTTGAAAAAGGTCAAGCAATTGCTTGACCCCAAGAATATCATGTCTCCCGGTAGATTATGCTTCTAGTTCAAATTAGATAACATAAGTAGGTGAAAAAATGCTGAAAGTTGAAGAATATAAACATCAAGCAGAGACATGTGTGAGGTGCAGCTACTGCAAATTTATCGACCTCAACTGGGTAAAAAGCTCCAGATTTTCCCGGCAGTGCCCGATAGACACGAGGTATAGATTCAATCTTTACTCGGCTCATGGTCTGTTGCATACGGCCCTGGCCGAGCTGGACGGCAAACTGGAATTCTCTCCGAAGCTCATGGATGCCCTGTGGCAGTGCACCCTCTGCGGCGGCTGCGACATAAGATGCAAGCGAAACCTGGATGTCGAGGTGCTGCAGGTAATCGAGGAATTCAGACGCCGGTGCGTGGAACAGGGAAAGGGGCCCATGCCCGAGCACAAAATGCTGGCGCAAAATGTCAGGACCAGCCACAATATATACGGCGCTGCCCCCGGGGAGCGCTTAAACTGGATAACGAAAGACATTAAGCCGGCCCCAAAAGCCGATATCCTTTATTTTTTCGGCGACTCCTCATCTTACCGGCGACCGGAGATAGCCCAGGCCACCGCCGGGCTGCTGAGCAAAGCCGGGGTTCAGTTTATGGTTCTGGAGGACGAATGGAGCAGCGGGCATGAACTCTTCGCCACCGGTCAGCTGGGACTGGCCAAAGAGATGGCCAACCATAACATTAAAGCTATCCAGAATTCGGGTGCCAAGACAGTGATAACCAGCGACGCCGAAGCCTACAAGACACTCAAGGTGGATTATCCCAGAATTTTAGAAAAGTCCACCACAGATATGCCTTATACTGTCCTGCATATAACAGAGTATATTGACCAGTTGATGAAAGATGGCAAATTCAAATTCAACAGGAGCGTTCCCATGAAGGTAACCTACCACGACCCCTGTAATCTGGCCAGACTGGCCGAACCGTGGTATCACTGGGAACCCAAATATGAACCGCCGAACATCGCCGTGGGTAAGACATGGCGGCGCGGGGAAAAAGGCGTTTATGAGCCGCCGAGAAATATCCTCAAGGGAATCCGGGGGATAGAGCTTATTGAAATGCAGAGAGTCCGGGATAATGCCTGGTGCTGCGGGTATGGTGGTGGGGTGGGCTTGGCCTTCCCGGACTTTGCCCTGTGGACAGCCGGGGAACGGACCGAGGAGGCCAAGACAACCGGCGCTGAGGTAATAGTAAGCTGCTGCCCCAACTGTAAGGATATCCTCGGTAGAGCCGCTGAGGTTCAAAAAACCGGGATGAAGGTTTATGATATTACCGAAGTAATGCTTCGGGCAAGCAAGTAGAAAAAGGTAAAGGAGATAACGATGAGCATACCTAAAGAAGCTTATCAGACGCTACAGTCTATTGTCGGGCCGGAATGGGTTAGCGATGACCCGGCTATCTGTGAAGCCGACCGCTATTGTAGTCTATCCAGTCCTTCTGATGAAAAACGTCGGCCCGGGTGCAGCATCGAGCCGGCCAGCACCGAGGAAGTGCAGGCCATCGTCAGGGTAGCCAACAGGTATAAACTGCCCTTCGTGGTAACCAGCACTTACTACAGTGCCGGCACTTATTGTAAAAAAGATAACTCCATCCTCATCGACCTGAAGCGTATGAACAGCCTTGAGATAGATGAGCAAAACCAGTACGCTATTGTCGGGCCGGGGGTGGCTTTCTCCGCCCTTCAGGCTGACCTGCTCAAGAGAGGTCTTGTTACCTTTGTCCCGGGATGTGGCGGCCACTCTTCAGTTTTAGCTAATACCGTCAATATGGGTGATGCCCCTCTCGGGTGGAGGTACAGCCTTGGTTATCAGAGGATACTGGGTGTTGAGTGGGTGCTTCCCGATGGTGAAATACTCAGGATGGGTTCGAGGTCTATGTCCAACGATTTCTTCTGGGGTGAAGGGCCCGGCCCCGACCTTCGCGGTCTACTGAGGGGATGCGCCGGGCATCAGTCCAAGCTTGGCATTGTTACCAAGATAGGAGTCAAGGTGTTTCCCTTCGTCTCCGAGGAGCTAAAGCCAGAAGGCTGGGCATACCATACCACCATGAATCTACCGACAAACAGGTTTAAGTGGTATAATATCCGCTTTAGTTCCCGGGATGATGCCATTAACGCCATGTTCGAAATCGGCAGGTGTGAAATAGCTCTGGTGGTGATGACGGTACCCCCGATATTCAGGGGTGTTGCCAGAACCAGAGGAGTGGGTTGCGGCGGCTTCTGGGAGTTCTGGAAGGATGCCGGCCCCAAACTGGCACGGTCGCAAACAGACCTCCGCGTTCTGCTGTACGGTATCGGCTCCAATAAGCGCCTGGCATATGAGGAGAAGGTATTACTGGATATTGTCGCCGATTACAAAGGTTCCGCTCGTGAGGCTCCATGTCGAGATGAAACGAACTTCATGGCCGCCGATTCCATCTGCGCCAATGTTGTCGGGGGAAGGTTCAGTTCCGAGGTATCATACGAATCCATCAATCAGGCCGTGAGGTACAGTAAGGTTGTTGATGAGATAACGGACAAGCATCGACCTCCTATATTGCAGGAGTACAACACCACGGACTGGGTCTGCCCCTACGAACTGGGCTATATCGCCAAGATGGAATGTCTCCGCATGGCGGCCGTGGAGGACCGTGAGGCACTGGAAGAATGGAAGAACGACTGCCAGGACGCCTGCGCCGAAGGAGGCGCTTACGCCCTGGTACCCGATAACAAAGTATTCGGGCCCGTCTGGGGTAACTACCCTGAAAAGGAAGATGGAATCAGGGCAATCTTCGACCCCAATCACGTTTCTGCTCCTGAATAGGTGAAGAACCTATAGAAAGGAGGCGATATGTTGAAGACAGCCCGCCAGTATATAGAGAGTCTAAGCAAACTTAAGCTGAACCTCTATCTACTCGGTGAGAAGGTTGAAGACTGGGTCAATAACCCCATCATCAAGCCATCAACCAATGCGGTGGCTATGACCTACAAGCTTACCCACGACCCCAAAACCGAGGCCCTGGCCGCTACGGAGTCCATGCTCACGGGGAAGAAGGTCAGTAGATTCAACTCTCTCTTCAAGAGCCCCGATGATATGGTCTGTAAAATCAAGCTGCAGAGAGAGATGGGACAGAGGACGGCCTGCTGCTTCCAGAGATGCGTCGGCATGGATGGGATTAATGCCACTTTCAGCACCACCTACGAGATTGATGAAAAGCACGGCACCGAGTACCATCAGAGGTTTAAAAAGTGGCTGGAATATGTCCAGGAGAACGACCTGTGTGTTGCCGGGGCCATGACCGATGTCAAGGGAAACCGGGGCGTATCGCCCAGCAAGCAGGCCGACCCGGATATGTTCGTCCATATCGTCGAACGCCGGGATGACGGGATAATTATAAGGGGGGCTAAGGCCAACATCACCGGGACAGTGAATTCCCACGAAATGCTGCTCATGCCCACCCTCAGGATGCAGGAGGAGGACAAAGACTACGCCGTCTGCTGCGCGGTGCCCACTGATGCCGAAGGGATAACCCATATCTACGGCAGGCAGTCCTGCGACACGCGTAAGCTCGAAGAAGGGGATATTGACGTCGGCAATTACAGCTTCGGCGGACATGAGACCCTGAGCATCTTTGATAATGTATTCGTTCCCCGGGAACGGGTCTTTATGAACGGGGAATATGATTTCTCCATCATGCTGGTGGAGCGGTTCGCTGCCTATCACCGGCAGAGTTACGGCGGCTGTAAACCCGGCATCGCTGATGTTCTCATCGGGGCGGCCGCTTCCATGGCCGATTACAACGGGGTGCGCCGGGCTTCTCATATCAGGGATAAACTCGGGGAAATGATTCACCTCTCCGAGACAATACATGCCTGCGGCCTGGCCAGTGCCCACCAGGCCTGGAAGACCAAGGCGGGAAACTACCAGTCCCACATACTCCTGTCCAATATCTGCAAGCTTAACACAACCAGATTCCCCTACGAAATTACCCGGCTGGCTGAGGACATCGCCGGCGGTATCCTGGTCACCACCCCTTCCGAGAAGGACTTCAAACACCCGAAGATTGGCAAATTAGTTGACAAATATCTAAAAGGCGACCCCGCCTATTCCACGGAGGAACGCTACCGGATGCTGACACTCATCCATGCCATGTGCTTTGGCGTGGTTGCCCCCAGCTATCACACCGAGTCCATGCACGGCGCCGGTTCGCCGCAGGCGCAGAAAATCATGATTGAACGCGAGTCAGACATGGAGTCCAAGCAGCGCCTTGCCCGCAGTATCGCGGGCATCGACCAACGAGAAGACCCGCTGGTGTAAACTTGGAAAAGGAGGCGAAATAAAATGTCTTACTTTCTGAGTCCGAAAAAGGTCCTGTTTGGTAAGGGGATGCTGAAGAGGTTGGGTGCTGAGCTTGAAGGTCGCGGTAAGAAAGCCGTCCTGATTACCGATAAAAATATGGTCAAGCTCAGCGGAGAACTCGTTGAGGTAGTCAAAGGCGCCGGGTACGAGGTCAGAATCTGGGACGGAGCGGAGCAGGAACCTTCGACGGCGGGTGCCGGCGAGGCCCTTAAGGTGCTCCAGGAGTTTGCCCCTCAGCTTATCATTGCTTTCGGCGGAGGCTCGGTCCTGGATACGGCCAAGGCAGCCTGGGTGCTCTGGGAGAACCAGGCAATCCCCCCCGCTGAGATTACTAAAGCCGTCAACGTGAGAGCCGAGTTAAGCTGGCAGAAAAAGGCCAGGTTTATGGCTGTGCCCACGACCAGCGGCACCGGCTCGGATGTCACCTGGGCTATCGTGCTCACGGACACGGCTGCCCACCGCAAGATAGGCTTTGCCAACACGGAGATAGTGCCTGATATTACGTTACTGATTCCCGAGTTTACGGTCGGTATGCCCAGGGCACTGACGGCCAGCACCGGGCTGGATGTTCTGGGCCACGCCCTCGACGGATATACCGCCAGGCAGCAGACCGATTTCAGTGACGGACTCTGCCTGCAAGCCATGAAGCTGGCCTTTGAGTGGCTTTCCAAAGCGTGTGCCAATGGCAATGACCTCGTCGCTAGAGAGAAAATGCAGAATGCCGCCACCATCGCCGGACTGGGATTCGGCAACAGCAATACATCGCTCTGCCATGCCCTGGCACATACGCTCGGGGCTACTTTTAACATACCTCATGGGCGGTCGGTAGGCATAACGTTGCCTTATTCGCTGGAATATATTGCCTCTAATCCTCCGCTCGAGGGCGCCCCCAATCCGGTGGAGAGGCTCGGCATCGCCGCCAGGTTCGCCGGGATTCAGGCTAATTCAGACCAGGAGGCAATAAAGAAATTAATTCAGAAATTAAGAGACCTGGCGAAGGAAACCGGCGAGCCGCTGAGCTTGAAGGAAACCGGAATCACGCAACAGCAGATGAACGATAAACTGGATACTCTGGTGGCTCTCGCCAGCAAGGACGTCAACATGTACTCCAGTCCCTGTGAGTGCAAGGATGAAAAGCTTAAGCAGCTATTCCTGGACGTATGGAAAGGGAGTGTTTAAAAACAGTATGTCGTTGCGAGGGCGACCTGCTCGCCGAACAAGTTCTTTGGCAGGCGAGAGCCCGAAGCAATCTCCAACAATGCATTAAATCTGATTCACGGATTGCTTCGCCCGCCTGAGGCGGACTCGCAATGACATTGGGAGTCCAGAATTCGGGGAGAAGCTAGGGAGCAAAAAATATGCCGGTTTGCCGGGTTGATGACATTAATATTAATTACAGGGTGTACGGCAAGGGGTTCCCCCTGGTCTTAATCCATCCGTTCTCAGCCAGCCTGGGATTTTGGGCGCCGCAAATTGAAAAACTGTCACCTAAATACCGGATTATAGCCTATGATGTCCGCGGCCACGGCTTGTCCTCGGCGCCGGCCGGCGAGGAGAATTACACCCTGGATATCCTGGTAGAAGACCTGCATAACCTCCTTACCCACCTGGGGGTGGCTAAAGCCTATATCGGCGGCCTCTCTCTGGGCGGTGCCATAGCCCTGGGCTATGCACACCGATATCCCGGGACGGTCAAGGCCCTCCTTATCTTTGATATTCACGGCGGCTTCCAGCCGCCCTCCGATGCCGCGGCACAGGCTGCCATGGCCGAGGGGAGGGCGAAGGGTGAAAGGTATGCCCAGGAAAGAGGCATGGCCGATTTTGCCCGGCGCCAGATTGCTGCTGGTACTGCTTTCCCTCCCGTCCCCGAGGATGAAGCACATCAGGAGCAATACGTCGAGAGAATGTCCAGGTTCCCGGTCAACGGGTATATCGGCGTCGGCCGGGCCAAGCCCTGGGAGGCTGAATGGCAGCGCCAGGCCGCCGATAGAATCAATGTGCCCACCCTGATTACGGTTGGTAGTGACGATCTGGAAATGGTAGTATCGGGTACCAGGATATTACACGAGCACATCAAGGGCTCGCGCTATGTGGTAATAAAGGGCTCGGTTCATGAAACAGCGCGGTGGCGCCCCGATTTATTTAATCAGGCTGTTACTGAGTTTCTTAAGGCGGTGGATGCCGGCAAACCGGTGGCGGGAGAAATGACCTTAGGTTGAGAGGCTACCGGCAGACTCAAGAGTTTCAACCCGACAACTAAAACCCGGTTGACCCAATGTAAATCTCGATGAGGTGGAATAGGAATGTTGCTTGTAATCGGAATAACCGGAGCCTCAGGAGCGATATACGGCATCCGGCTGCTTGAGGTATTATCGACCAATAAAGAAGTGGAAACACACCTTATCATTTCTAAAGCCGGAGAAGAAATCATAAGACATGAAACTGATTGGGGTCTGGAAAAAGTAAAAGCACTGGCAGATGCCTGCTATGATATCGACGACATCGGTACCAGGCTTTCCAGCGGTTCGTTCCGGAGAGACGGTATGGTCATTGCTCCCTGCAGCATGAAGACCCTGTCGGCAATAGCAAACTCGTACGCCGATAACCTGATAGTCCGCTCTGCCGATATAACACTAAAGGAGAGAAAGAGGCTGGTTTTACTGGTTAGAGAGACCCCGTTTCATCTGGGTCACCTGAGAAATATGGTAAAGCTGACAGAAATGGGCGCTGTTATTTTTCCCCCGGTTCCTGCCTTTTATCATAAACCACAGACAATTCATGACCTCGTTGACTTCACCATAGGCAGGGTCCTGGATATGTTTGATATAAAGCATAATCTCTACCCGAGGTGGTCGGGTTTAGCCGACGAAGACAAATAAGCCTAAGCTATTCGAGACGAAACCTCCTGGATAAAGAACGCTATGCTTTCAGGGAGAAACGTCGTTATTTTTTCGGTTCGTCCAGCGTGCGGTAATAGCCATCGCCGAGGTCGTTGGGGTTAAAGGTCTCCCTGAACTTACGCTGGTAGCGGAAGGCAGCCGGCTGTGCCGATGCTAAAAATATACGCTCGCGTATTTCCCTGGGGGTTGTCCTGCCATCAGACCCCCTGGCATATGCGTTCATTTTCTCCATGCCCGGGCCCCACCCCTTTTCCATTCCATATTTGGTGGCCGCGTTAAAGAATTCGAGGGTTCCTTCCGTTGATGCCTTGTCATGCGGGTCAAAATGGGTGAAGTTCTCCCACATGGTCATACCGCCACCTCCCATACCACCTATTCCTCCCATCATGGCGTCGCCTCCGGCAGCGACAATATTACCCTTCTTTTCCCATTCAACCTTGAACGCCGTTGCCTCTTCGACGCGCGGTGGTGTCCCGGAAGTCCCGTAATCTGGAGTCCCTCCCAGCCCGAAACAGCCGTCATAGCCGCCGCCATAAACGAGGTTTAAATTCTTGTGTCCCAGCCTTATCATGTAGAGAAGCGACCAGTTATGCAGGTCGGGGTCCAGCATTGCCTGTACCTTCCAGCCCCCGGTCTCCTCCAGTATCTTATCCAGAGCCCTGTCCTGCCATTCGATATCCCTCGGGGTCATGCCCGCCAGCACAATCTGGTAATCGCGCTTCATTTCTTCGTTCATTTTCTGTACTTCCGGGTCCTTCAGCAGTTCCTCGATATCACCGAGTGTTTTGGTAGGGTCGGCCAGTATCCTGACCATGGCCCCTTTGAGGTCTCTGCCGAACATGTTGAACTGTCGGTGAGCGATATAGCCGATTCCGGCTTCCCATATCATATAACAGGAATCCGCCCATGCCTGCCAGGTCGGGAAGCCCAGGGTATATGACCTGAAGTTGTCCGGCAGCACCGCTTTATAAGCGGGCACAATCCCCTCAACCGGGAGTGTCTTAGGTCCGGGCCACGGGTAGAGCTTGAGGGCACACTTGGTAAACACGCCCATCGCCCCGTTAGCCCCTGTCATCCCTCTGACGAGGCCTTTCAGACTTGGCCCGGGCCCGTCACAGCTGAACCAGCCCAGGCCGGAACCTACCGAGCCCACTCTCAGTAGTTCGCCATCGGGCATGACCCATTCCGCCCCGAGCATATTCTCACTGTGATTACCCATATAAAAGGTATCCGGGCCGAGTCCCCCTAATGAGGTTGCACTGGCAAGGCAGGAACAGCTAGAGCCAGGCCCGTGCATATGGGTATTCAGTCCCACCTTCATCGCTTCCGCCTGAAGTGTTGCCCCGATGACATATGGCTCAACCACGGCAAACATATTCTTCTCATCGATTTCCAGGATGCGGTCCATCCGCCTCATATCCAGCTGAATCGTGTTGTCCTCTAAAGGATATCCCCAGGCCGACCAGAACGTACTGGAGGGTTTGAATCTTATCCTGTATTTATTACATACTTTGACAATAGCCTGCACTTCCTCGGTGCTCCCCGGCAGCAGGACAGCCTCTCCCCGGGGCGTGTATACCCTGTAATAAGGCCCCAGGTGAATGGCGGTGTGAGACAGCGGATACCTGTATGAATCCAATAACGCAGGGTCGTCGGAGATATTTTCAGGGCCGACAATGCCTTCAAATGCTTTATATGCTTCTCTCGATAGTGCCATTCTCAGTCCCTCCTCGATTACATAGCCTTCTTTACCAGGTCTACGACATCAAAAACCTGTAATTCATCGCCGGCGGCATTTATGGCATCAGTGAAGTTCCTCTCGCACCACCCGCAGGCGCTCACGATGGCCCCGGCACCCGTGGACTTAGCTTCCTCTATCCTCTCCGTAGCCGTCCAGTTGGAAAACTCGGGATAAGCTTCTTTTATACCTCCGCCGGCGCCGCAGCACCAGGAATATTCCTTTATCCTCTCCATCTCAATCAGCTCCAGACCGGGGATGCTCTTGAGAATATCCCTCGGAGGGGTATAAACACCCCAGGCCCCGTTGTACCTGGGCTTGCGCGGCTCATAGACCACCACCTGATTAAGAATTTTCTTTTCCTTGCCCTGCCAGGGTACGTACGGCTCTCCCTGTCTCCCCAGGTGGCAGGGGTCGTGGTAGGTGACCCGCAGAGGTATCTTTTTACGGAATTTAATCTTGCCTTCTTTAATCAGTCGGTCAAGATACTGCACGATATGGAGAACCTCGAACTTCGTACCCAGAGGAGGGTAAAGACGGACAAAGGCATGATAGCAGTCAGCGCAGGAGGTTACAACCGTTTTAACGCCCGCCGCCTTCCAGGCCTGGGTGGCATTCTCGGCAAACTTGACAAATTCCCCCTTATAGCCCATGTCATAGGCCCGGCCACCGCAACAGGACTCGTCTTTGCCCATGATGCCGATATCAACGCCGGCATTTTTCAGAATGGTTACGGCTGTCTTGGCTGTTTCTCTCAGGTCTTTATCGTAGCTGAAGCGACAGCCGGCATAGAAAAGGACCTGAGCCGGCTCACTGGCGATACGCTTCACATCCAGCCCTTCAGCCCAGTCGCCGCGTTCGTCCCTGGCTTCCAGCATCATATTATCCTGCTTGCGGAGATGCTCGATGTAGAGCATATGCTGCGGCAGCAATTGACCGTCTTCGACCAGCCGGAACCGCAATTCATGCATCATCTCCAGCGGTTCCAGGTTGTAGCGGCAAATTTTATCGGAGACATCACAGGACCCGCAGGTCGCGCATTTGTAAACAATATCCAGAACCCTGTCGGTATAAGTGCTCTGACCGTTCAGGAGCGACAGGGCAACCGCGAAGCGACCACGAGCGGAGTAACTGTTAAAATTGTTATAAGCTATACTGGGGCAGCCTTTAGCGAACCTCCAGCTCTTTATCTGGTCAAGCGGAATCCATTTGCAATAGGAGCACTGGCTGCACCTCTCCATATCGGCTTTATAGTCTTCTAGTGCCACTTTTCTATGCCTTCTTTCTTTATTTCTCCCGGGTTGAAAAGCACAGCTTACCCGGATTCATCACATTATTGGGGTCGAATATTCCCTTAATCTTCTTCAATACCATCGCAGTCTGCGCATCCCGGCTATAGGCTAAATTCGCCCAGATGCCATAGGGCCGGGAGAAGAAAGCTCCCTGCTCCAGCATCTCTTCGCTGGCCCTGGTGAAAAACTCCCGAATCCTGGTTGTTTCTTTCGGACTATTCCGGTCGAAGGGGAGAGTGAATTCACAATGGCAGCTGGCACCCTGGTGCACCGGTTGAATATAAACACCTATTTCCGAAACCGGGTACTGGCAGGCTTTGGCCACCGAGCGCATTTTACTCACGAATACGGGCGTCCTGTTGAGCGTGGTCATGAAAAAGATATCCTGGCATCCCCCCTTATAGTCGAGTTTCCAGTAAGGCTCTCTTGACGGATGGAGAATCGTTTTTAACACCTCATCACTCCCGGCTCCGGGAATTTCCGGCACGAGTTGCAGGCCAAATTGCCGGGCAATATCCGTGATGTCCTTCTCCTGAAACTCCACCCTTTCCCTGGGTAGTATGTTGCGTCCGGCGATACCCACCAGGACAACCCAGGGTGGGAGTTTCTTCGCCCGCGCCTTGATATCCTTAGCTCCACCTCCGAGGATAGATGCCAGATTGAAGTTGTTTAATATCAATAGCTCATCGCCGAATCTGAACCTGAGGACACGATAAGTAAAATCAATCAGGTCATCAAGCCTTCGGGCGGGCACGAAGAAGAGCTTGTGGAGCTCGGGCAATACCTCGCATTTGACCGATACCCAGGTCACAATGCCCGTGCTCCCCTGGGCGGCGGAAACGAACCTGTAAAAATCTGTCTGCCCCGGACCTCCCGACCCCGATGCCGCCTGTTTCTTCTTCCAGGCTTCTTCCATCGAGGTCCAGTTGCCGGCGTCGCCGGTTACCAGCTTCTGGCCATCTCCCCAGACTATCTCAGTGCATCGCAGCGGGTCGAGCGACGACCATTGTTGTCTGGGGACCAGGGTCGGGTCTCTTTCCAGGAGGCTGGCGACCACGGACTTGTTGGCACGGGGTAGTAGTGGCATGGGGAGCCTCAGTCCTTGCCTGTTTAGCTCCGGCTGGAGCTGGGGGTAGGTTACTCCCGTCTCAATCATAGCCACCCTGTTTCTGCGGTCGATTCTGAATATACGCTTCATACCGCTCAGGTCTACCATGACCGCTCCCGGTACGCTGGGAACAGTATCGCCGCGGAAGTGTGGCGGCCCAGAGCTTACCGGGACCAGCGGCGTGGCAGTCTGATTAGCCCAATTCACTAAAGCTTTCACCTCATCCACATTCTCAGGCTTTACCACGAAGCGGGGCTTTATCGGCGGGGCGAAGCTCATATCGCTGGAATAGGTATCCAGAGTTTCAGGGTCATCAGAAACGTCTTCCGGACTCACGATGCTGGCTAATTCTTCTTTTAGAGCCATATTTATCTCTCGCCTGCTCCTTTCCGGTATTTAACACCTTAATCTCAAGTCTCTATCCTGCACAGGATGGTCGCTTTTAATCATGTTGACTTATAGTCGTGAATACCTGGCTGGACTTAAAAAACGACAGCGTAACGATTAAGACCTTTTTCAGACAAATCGCTAGAAAAATAGTACACTGGGATATTAGTTTTTGTCAATTTGCCAGCTTCCATCCAATCCGTAGATGCGTCAATATCCCAACCTCCGCCCCGCTATTTACAGGCCGTATTCCTTCCATCTCTTTTCAACCAGTTTCTCGGTCTCCGGCCGTGAGTTGTGGCAGTCCGGCGGGAACCGCTTGTTGCCCCATTCCGCCCGCGGCGGGTGGATTTCCCAGTCTGTGGTGGCATCGATGAGCAGCTTATTGGCGATAGCGGCCCCGTATTTCAGTTCGTCTCTATTGTCGTAGGGCAGGCTTACGTCGATAGGCGAACCCATGTATAAGGGGTAGACGACCAGGTCCCGGTAAAAGTCCACTTTGCTGTGCATGGCGCGCATGAGCGCCGCGGGGTTATGAATGTCCACATCCTCTTCAACTACCATTAATATATTAAACGGGTGACCGGCGAACTTGGAGCCCCACAGAGCGGCGGCTATCTGCCTGGGCTGTCCCTGATATGTCTTGTGAATCTTGACCGCGGAAATCGGTCCGGTGGTAAGGTCGAGAACGCCGGGGATTTCCTGGGCCTCGAGGATATTCCAGAAGACCACGGACATCATGGTGCTGACCGATGCCCTGATTTCGGTGATGCCTTCTTTGGTGCCCACCAGCGAGCCGCGGTAAATGGGGTCGTTGCGGTGTGTAATGCAGGTGACCTCCACCACCGGCCTTTTCCTCGCTTCCCCGTAAAACCCCGACCCCTCGCCAAAGGGACCCTCTATTTCATAAGTATTGGGGTCGGGGGACATAAAGCCTTCCACCACAATTTCGGCGGAAGCGGGCACCTCGATATCGGAAGTCTCGCACTTGACAAGCTCCACCGGTTCCTGCCGCAACGCCCCGGCCAGGTCATACTCGGGGCCCGTGACAGGGCTGCCGGCGACGGGTATCAAAGCGGGGTCCCAGCCATAGACGAAAGCCACGGGCATGGGTTTGCCCATCTCCTGGTATTTACGATAAGTAATACCCCAGTCCTTCATGGGCATTAACAGCACGCCTACCTTGTTCTTACTTAGTATCGTGCCCCGGTAAACACCGGCATTGTTTTGCCCGGTATCGGGGTCCTTGGTGACGGTAGCGTTGAACGTGTTGATATAGCGTCCGTTATCGAGCGGGTGCCACTTGGGGACCGGTAACTGGAAAAGGTCTACATCTTTGCCTCTGACGATGTTTTCCTTGACCGGCCCTGTTTTGACCTTCACTGGCTTCAGCGGTCTCTTCATCCTGTCTCTAATTGTGTGGATAACGTCTGTAGGTGATGTATCTTTGGGC